>JAIDMU010000142.1 GCA_029050415.1 Malacoplasma sp. | reverse complement strand
GGTGAAAACAATAGTAATAATTCATCTTTATCAATTGATTGCTCAAATTTAAAAATATTTCCTGGTTTCATAGATTCACATGTTCATGGTGGATATGGCTATGATTTTGAACAAAATTCTGAAAATTCTTATGATGAATTTGCTAAAAGTGTGGTTCAAGAAGGTGTTACAAAATTTGTTTTAGCTTCTGTTACTTCAAGTAGTGAAAAAATTTCAAAATGCTTAACAACATTTGCAAAGTATTATAAAAACCAAAGAAGTTTTAATAATAAAAAAGCAATTTGTTTAGGGGTACATTTAGAAGGTCCTTTTATTTCTTTAGAAAAAAAAGGAGCTCATAAAGAAGATTTAATTATGAACCCAAATATTGAGTTAATGACAAAATGAATTAATGATTCAAGTAATACTATAAGAATTGTTACTTTTGATATTGAAAATGATACTAATAGTTCTTTTTTAAAGTTTTTAAATTCCAAAAGAATTATTGGATCTGTTGGACATACAAATTCAACTGCAGCAACTTTTGCAAAAAAAGCAGGTGATGTGGGATGTTATAGAGTAACACACTTATTTAATGCAATGAGTGGACTGTCTCATCAAAAACCTGGAGTTGCAGCAGCAGCATTAAATGACAAAAGGGTTTTATGTGAATTAATTTGTGATGGGTTTCATGTTGATAAAAACCTTATAAAAATTGCATATACATGCAAAAAAGGGAAAGGAATAACTTTAATTACTGATGCAATGTCAGCAAAAGGAAAACCTGATGGTTTTTATAAACTTGGTGATTTAGATGTTGAAAAAAATAATGGTAAGTGTGTGATAAAAAACACTAATACACTTGCAGGTAGTGTTGCAACATTTAGTCAGTGTTTTAAAAATTTTCATGATTGAATTCAACCAAATGACCAAGAACTTGCTTTAATAAGTTCATATAATAGTGCTAAACAATTAAATTTAGACAAATTCATTGGACAAATTAAACAAGGTTTATTAGCAGATCTTACATTAGTAAATCAAAATTATGAAGTTGTAATGACAATTTGTGAAGGTAATATATCTTATATAAAAAAAGAATATGAATATATTTTAAATAATAAGGAGTAGTTATGAGTGATATTAAATTTGTTTCTTGTGATTCTTATGAAGAACTTTCAAAGTTAGTTGGACAAGAATTTATTAATGTGGTTTTAAATAAACCAAATGCAGTTTTAGGTTTAGCAACAGGTTCATCACCAATTGGTACATATAATTTTTTAGCAAATGAATTTAAAAACAAAAAAATTTCTTTTAAAGATTGTTTATCTTTTAACTTGGATGAATATATTGGATTAACAAAAAAATATGAAAACCAATCTTATTCATATTTTATGAACCAAAATCTTTTTTCAAAAATTGATATTAATAAAAATAATACTTTTTTTCCAGTTGATGCTTTTAATAATGAAAATTCAAATGATTTTGAAAAGTATGATGAAAAAATAGATGAGGTCGGTGGAATGGATATATTGCTATTAGGGATTGGTAACAATGGTCATATTGGGTTTAATGAACCAGGTTCTACAATTGATTCAAAAACTAGATTAGTTAATTTAACAGATTCTACAATTGAAGCAAATTCAAGATTTTTTGAAAGAAAAGCAGATGTACCAACTCAAGCAGTATCTATGGGATTAGCAACAATATTAAAGGCAAAAAAAATTATTTTAATTGTTGTTGGCAAAAGTAAAAAAGAAGCTTTTGAAAGGTTAAAAAATTCACAAAAATTTGATTCTAGTTGACCTTGTACTTCTTTGGTTAATCACTCAAATACTACTGTTTATTACATAAAAAATGATTTCAATTAAAAAAATGGAATCATTTTTTTGTCCTTTCTAAACTATTTTTAAATTTTTGTTGAATGTTAAATTTATAATACTTGTGGAAAGGATAGAAAAATATATGAAAAAAAATTATTTCAATAAAGCTGTTGAAAAGATTTCTGAATGACCAACAAGCAAAAAAATTTATGTGATTTTGTGAATTATTACAGCAATCTTTTTAATAGTTACAATAATTTTGTTTGTTGTGTGACAGCAATCATCACTAGCAACTATTGGTGAAGATGCTGATGCTCAAGGTTTAAAATACTTAACTGATGAAGCAATCTATCAACAAAATGTTATTGCTGGAATTACTTTGACTACTGTTATTTTTTTAGCTATTTCTATTTTCACTACAACTATAAGTTGTTGAAAAAATAAGAAAAAGGGAGGTAACAAAAATGCAAGATCAGCTTAAATTGGTACCCCCCCCCTACTGCTAAACAAAAAAACTTAGTAAAAGTAAAAAATGTTTTCAAAAGATCTTTTGAAGGATTGGGAAGAATTGGTAAAGCTTTATTATTTCCGATTGCTGTTTTACCAATTGCTGCAATTTTAAACAGATTAGCAGCACAAATTCCTGTTAATGTTTCAATTGGAAACGCAAGTGAGTTTGTGCATTTTGTACAAACAGTTTTAGCAGCAGCTGGGAATGCTGTGTTTAATAATTTACATATTCTTTTTGCAGTTGGGGTTGGATTTGGTTTAACCAAAGATAATCGTGGTGAAGCAGCACTTACTGCATTAGTTGGAATGATATTATTGTCATTATTGATGAGTCAAGGTGGTGCAAATCTACCACAGCAATTTTATGGTGGAATTCATTTCCCAATTGATCAAGCTGCAGTAGATGCTGAAATAGTAGATGCTAATGCTACTGGTTTTGAAGCATTGTTTGGTAATAAGTATGATGCAATTTTGTCTAACAATGTTTTAAATGGAATTATTTGTGGTGGTTTTGTTGCTTGACTTTACAATAGATTTAGCAATGTTGAACTACCAAAAGTTTTAGGATTCTTTTCAGGAAGAAGACTTTTACCGGTTTTAACAATTTTAGGAATGATTTTAGTTGGGATTGTTTATGCTTTGATTTTTCCTTGAGTTGGATGAGTTTTATATCAAATTTCATTAGGTTTATCTAGTGCTACAAGTGATAGATGAGCTAATGCTGCAATTGCAGGTGTTTATGGATTTTTTAATAGATTATTAATTCCATTTGGATTACACCACATTCCAAATACATTCTTTTGGTTTGTTTTAGGTCAACACCAAAGTGTTACTGGTGGAATGGTTTATGGAGATATTAATATTTTTTTAAATGGTGATCCAGTTGGAAACAATGCTGGTACTTTTCAATCAGGATTTTTCCCAACAATGATGTTTGGATTACCAGCACTTATTTATGTGTTTTATAGAAATGCTGAAAGTAAAGAACAAAAGCAACGTGTAATATCTACATTTGTTCCATTAGCATTAATTTCATTTTTAACTGGAATTACTGAACCAATTGAATTTGCATTTATGTTTGCAAGTCCATTACTTTATTTATTTCATGCTTTATTAACTGGTGTTTTTGCATTTATTACAGGAGCATTTGGTATTCAAATAGGATTTGGTTTTAGTGCTGGATTATTTGACTATTTACTTTCAATTCCAAAATCAATGCAAATTATTAGTGCAAAACTTGGTGATGGTACATTCTCACAAGTAGATGCAGTTTTTGCAAACCCTGGATGACTTATACCAATTGGTGTAGCATGTGCAGCATCATACATTTTGATTGGGAATGTTTTGGTAAAAAAATTCAATATATCAACTCCAGGTCGTGGTAATAATTTGATTAACATTGATATTGGATCTGAAAAAAATAAAAATCATAATTCACAAAAAGGATTATCTGAAAAAAATAAAAAAATAGTTTTAGGTCTTGGTGGATGAGAAAATATTGAAAATTATCAAAATTGTACAACAAGATTAAGATATGACATTAAAGATATGTCTAAAGTAAATGAGTCACTTTTAAAAGAAGGTGGTGCAATGGGTGTTAAAAAATTCCAAGATCATCATATTCAAGTGATTATTGGACCAGAAGCTGAACTTGTAAATGATGAAATTATTCTTAATAAATTTTCAGATTTATCCTTAAATAAAATTGAAAATAAAGAGCTACAAAAAACAATTGCAGAAAAAATAACTGCAACAATTTCTAAACCAGTTATTATAAAATCTCCAATTAGTGGAAAAGTAGTTAGTTTAGATAAAATAAGTGATTCAGCTTTTAGTATGATGGGTAAAGGAGTAGCAATTATTCCAAAATCTTCTAATTTTATTGCACAAAATAATTTCAAATTAGAAAATGCTTTTTGAACTGGCCATGCATTTATTTTAGATATTGATAACTTAAAATTTTTATTACATATTGGAATTGACACTAACAAAATAAACCAAGATAAAAAAGAAGGCCAAAAACTTGAAGTATTTGAATCTGATTTATTATCAAATAAAAAAGACAAAATTTTAAAGGGTGAAAAAATTGTTAAAGTTGATTTTAACAAAATTAAAAAACTTGGTTATGACAATACAACAATTTTTATTGTTATGAATGAATCCATTGGAAATAATGAAGTTGAAATTTTGGTTAAAGAAGGTCAACAAATTAAACAGGGTGATTCTTTATTT
>JAIDMU010000141.1 GCA_029050415.1 Malacoplasma sp. | reverse complement strand
GTTTTATAAAGATTTTTTTATTTTAAGATAAAAAAAAATTTTATTTAATTTATTGACATATTATGAGTACAAAAAATTTAGTAGCAACTTATGGAATGATACAAAATTATAGAAACGAAAGAACTAATAAATGATTAACATTAGCAGAATTTATAGATAATTCTATTTCATCTTGAATTCAAACGAAAGATAGAGAAGATGATGTTAATGGTTTAAAAATTTCTATTATTTATGATTATTCTGATTCATCAAATAAAACTATGACTATTATTGATAATGCAAATGGAATGGATGCAGATGAATTAGTTAATTCTTTACAACCTAGTGACACTAAAGGAAAAAGTGATTTGAAATACAACCAATATGGTGTTGGAATGAAATTGGGAATTTTTTGAAATGGTGAAGATACTGAAATTTATTCTAAAAAAAATGGTATTGAATATTATACAGAATTAAAAACTTCTAAACACAATCTTGATGAAGCAGTTTCAGTTGAGTCTATAAAAAGTTTTCAAAATGTTGTCCCATATGAAGAATCAGGTACAACTATTAAAATTGAAAAGGTTTATTCAAATAGAGTTTTAAAACAAGGTGATTTTGAATCTATTGTAGGGGCTTTAGGATGAAGATATAGACAATTATTGGCTAATCAAGAAGAGGGTACTCCAGGAATGGAAATTTGATTAATTCAAAAAAATTCAGATAAAAAAGCACAACATAAAGAAGAATTAGTAAAACCTTTTTTTGTAAAACCTTTTACTTTAGAAAGTTTTGTTGAAAAAAGAAAAAAAGAAAATAATTTCGATAATATTAGATTCCAAAGAGAATATCTAGAAAATATAGATAATTTAATGCAAGAAAATAGTGAAAATAGACTACTTTTAGAATTTTGTCAAAAATTAAAAAACAACCGACCACTTGAATCTACTATTGATATTTTTTGAAAAAAATTAGGTAAATATGCAAAATTAAAATTTGGAATAATTAATCCAATACACCAAAACTCTTATTCTAAAGTTTGTGGAGTTACAACATTTCATATGCATAGAGCAATCAATCATGGACCTAATACAAAATCTAGTGAAAATCAATGTATTAATTTTAATATTAATTCCAAGTCTTCTGTAAATAGTGGAGGAAATCCTACATGAAGAAGACTTTTTGGAGAAATTAATTTAACTGGATTTGAAAAACCTGACCAAAATAAAAGTAGATTTGATTGAAGTAATGATGGAGATGACATTCTTTATTCAAAACTTTTTAAAATATGAAAGGATTTAATGCCACTTTTAGATTTGATATTGGAATGGGAAAAATTAAAAATTGTTTCAGTTATGAAAACTCTTCAAGAAAAAGAAACTATTGCTAAATATTCTAAAAATTCTTTAGATAATACTAAATTTGAGATTTCTGTTGAACCTTGTGAAGAAACAGATAGTGAAGAACCTTGTTTTTTCTTGAAAGATTCTGGCAAAAAAATTTGAATTATTGAGAGTGAAGATGAAGATTTTGTATATGTAAACGAAAAAAATGATGAAGAATTACTTGTTTATTACAACGTTAATCATAGATTTTGAAAGTCGTTTAGCTTTGAAAAAGAAAAAGACAAAATAAGAGGAGAATCAATCTATCCATTAATATTATTAATCGCTTTATGTAATGATTCATTAGAAAAGAAATCAAAAAATTGTTTAGAGTTTTTTGATTATGAAGAAGAACCAAAAAATTTCATTGAAATTATGAATATAGTTGTAAAAGCAATAGAGTCAAAAAATGAAGATTAATGAATGAAAACTTTATCAAAAAGAAAATGATTGTTTTGAAAACAATGAAAAACATTACTTAAATGAAACTTCAGATTTTCATAGAAAAAATTTAGAAAATATTTTTAATAGTAATTCTTATAAAGAACATGTTTTATGTGTTGGTCAAGTTCAATCAGGAAAAACAAAAAATATTGAAAATGTTATAGATTATGCAATAAAAAATAAATACAAATTAATAATTGTTTTTTCTGGAATAACTAAAATTCTACTTAATCAAACAAATGCAAGAATTAATAATTTTGACTATGCAAAAAATATAAAATTTATAGAATTTGTCAAAAACACTAATTTAATTGTTTCTTTAGAAAATAATGATACTGTTATTTTGTCGATTCTAAAATCAAGTGACTCAATTAATACAGTATTTGAAGAAATTGATTTAATTAATTGAGAGAATTATAAAGTTTTAATAATTGATGATGAGTGTGATTATGCAAGTATTAATATATCACCAGATGAAACTTCTAGAATATATGATTTAATTTCAAATTTGTATAATAGATTTTATTATGTAAAATTACTTTCTTTTACCGGTACACCTTTTGCTAATATCATGTCTTCTAACAGTAAAGATTTACATGTTGATAGAGTTGTTACCCTATTAAATTATGATAATTATTGCGGTATTAAATTTTTTAACGAAAATGCTAATTATAATTATGTACCATTAGATTTAAATAAAGAAAAATTAGAATACAGACATTTTTACTCTATTTTTTGATATTGATTAACACAAACAGCTTGTGCATTGATAGAAAATAGTGAATTTAAATCTGAATTAATAGTGAATATTGAAGTTGAAAATTCAAATCAACAAGAAATTTTTTCTTATTTAAGAGATGCTTTTTTTGAAATTTGCAAAGACATAAGAAATGAAAAATCTTCAAAAATTAAAATAAATAGCATAATAAAAAAATTGAAATTAGAACAAGATAATATTGATTTAATAAAAGAGAAAATTTACTTTGTTTTAAGAGAAATGAATAAAAATTTAAAGTCTTTTATACTTCTTAATTCAGAATCAACAAATAAAAATTTTAAAAGTGGGTTTGTCCAATTTTGTGTTATAGTTGGTGGATTTATGATTTCTAGAGGTTTTACTTTTGAAAATCTTACTACTGAATTTTTTTTAAATGTTCCCAAATCAGATAGTACAAAAATTTCAGTAGATACATTATTGCAAAGATGTAGGTGATTTGGGAATAGAAAAAAAGACAATAGAAATAAATTTTTAAGAATAGTAATGAATAAAAGAATTTGTGAAGCTTTAAAAAGTGCGCAAGATTATGTTGAAGTTTTTGTTCCAGGAACTTCAACATCAAACATAGGTGCAATCTATAAAAAAATAAAAGAATTAGATGAATTTAATGAAATTGTGGAGTCTACAAATGCTACAAAAAGAAAATAATAAAATTAAAGTAATTAAAGATAAAGAAAAAGATTTTTATGGAATAGGCTTTTATTTAACAAACTATATAACAATTGAACAGATAAAAAAAGTTAATTTACATTTTATTAAATATGCAGGAAAATGAAGTCTTTCAAATGATAACCAGATCGCTACTAATACTTATGTTGTGAAGTTTGAAAATATGCCTAAACATTTATTGAATTCTGTTTGTGAAACTATAATTGAAAAAGTTGAAAATGAAAATTTAAGTGAAGATAAAGCATTAAATTTTGTAATTGATCTTTTTCAAAAATTTAAATTTAAAAAAGAAATTAAAGAAAAATTAGTAGGTGATATTGGTGAACTAATTTTTATGATTAAAGCAAAAGAAGTAGGTATTAATGCTGATCAAAAAATAAGATTTTCAGATAATAATCTTTATGATTTTGTTTTTGATAAATTTTATTTGGAAGTTAAATCATCATCTAAAAATTTGAGTGAAATAATAGTAGATTTAAGGCAAATAGAAGAATCTGAAAATAAAAAATTTGTTGTTGCAAAATTTCAGCTTTTAGAAAATAAATTAACTATTTTAGATTTATACAATCAATTAAACTCAACAAATGAATTAATCTTAGAAAAGAAAAAAGAATATTTAGATATGGCAAAAGATGAAATAATTCAAAAAATTTTATTTGAAAATACTGTAGATTTAAATAAAGTTGAATGCTTTGTTTTAGAAGACGAATTAGTACCAAAAATAAAAGTTATTCATGAAGGTGGATTAAAAAAAGTTAAGTGCCATATAGGAATAACTAATTGCAAAAAAATTTCATTAGAAGAATTAAAAAAGATATAAAAAAATCTTTGAGATAGATTCAAAGATTTTTTTATATAAATATTATTTTAAATATTATAAAGATTGGATGATTTTTTTAATTTCTTCTTCTGGTCTAAAACCTAAAACTTTATTAACAACTTTTCCTTCTTTATAAAAAACCATTAATGGAACAGATGAAACTTCACTATTTTTAACTGTTATTTCAGCTTCTTCATCATCTACATCCACATCAATAAAAGTAACTTCAATAAGTTCTTCAGACAGTTTTTCTAATACTGGAGCTAACATTTTACATGGTCCACATCAAGTGGCGCCAAATTTAACAACACTAATATTAGTTTGGTTAATTAAAGACTCAATGTTTTTGTCTTTTCCTATTTTTAAATTACTCATATTTTCTCCTAATTATTGAGATTTTCTATAAGATATTTTAAGATAAAAAAAGATTATTAAAATATTTAGTATCAAATTTTTTAAAATATTTTTCTTTTTATTATTCCTTTATGAATTTGATAAAGATTAATTTTAAATATAAAATTAGTTTAAGAGGATAAAAATATGAAAAAAATAAAATCAAAATTTTTGTTTTTATTTTTTATGTCTGCTGCTGTTCTATCAACACCAGTAGTGTTTTTATGCCAAAGTACAAGTGAAAGAAAAGTTAATAATTTTGATTCAAAATTTTATTTTACTTTTTTAGCTGATCAAGATAATAATGAAAAAGATGCAAAGTTAATTTTAGAAAATTTTGCTAAAAAAATTAATATATTACCAATTAGACAATATGAAAATGCAAATGATGTAAATTTTGAAAGTATTAATAAAGATAATATTTCAAATTATTTCAAAAATTTACCTTCATCAAATAGTGAAATAACTGTAAATTTAACAAAAATATATTTAAATAATAAAAATGAAAATTCAGAAGAAATAAATTTAGAATATGAATTTTATTATTCAAACAATGATTCTGTTGTTGCAACTTATAGTTTTAAAAAAATTGCTTTTGTTAGTACTAAAAAAATAATTATTAATTTTGTAGTTATTCCTATTTCTTTAATTTTTCTTACTTTTATTTTAGTTTTAGTAATTTATTTTGCAAGTAAAAAAGCAGAAATAACTAAAAAGTATAATTACTTAAAAAGTAAAATGAAAAAATAGTGCTATTTTTTTGCACTATTTACTCGATTGAAATATGAAGTGCAACACATAATAATAAAATTTATGTGGGCACTTCTTTTTATTTTTTGTTTTTT
>JAIDMU010000140.1 GCA_029050415.1 Malacoplasma sp. | reverse complement strand
TCTAATTCAGTTGGAATGTCTTTTTCATTAAATTTTAGTAATTCGTCTAAATTAATTTCATTTGTAGAAAAAATATCATTATTGTTTTCATGTTCTTTTTCTGAATTTAATGAAATTTCTTCAGAATCTTTGTTTGTAATTTCAGTAAAAAAATTTTCAAAATTAAATGGTTCATCACTTACATATTCTTCATCATCAAAAGATTCAGACATATTTTTTTCATCATCTACAAAAAGACTTTTGTTAAATTCATCATCTGATGATAAAATTTTTTCCAATTCTTCAGCAGTTATTAAATCATTGTCATTAATTGAATTTGTTTCAGAGTTAAATTCAAAATTATTTTCATTATTTAAGTTACTTAAATCTGAAAAAATTTGCTCATATTCATTTTCATTTATTAAAGCATTTAAATCTTTATTTTCTGTATTTATATCTTCTTCAAAAATATTTTCTACTGAATTTAATTTATTTGTAGTGTCTAAGTCAGTATTAATACTTTCAAATTCTGCAATAGCTTCATTATCAATAAAACTTGTTTCTTTATTTTTATCATCAGACATTTCCAAATCTCCTTCTGTTTTATCTTCACAAACACATTCAAAATGATGTTTATTTTCTTCTTTTTTATCTTCTTCTATTGAATTTAATATATCATTGTAATCAAAATCTTCAGAAAAATCTCACGAACATCCTTCGCAATCTTGACAATCTTTCTCATCACAGCAAGCATTTATATCAGCTTCTGATTCAAAACTAAAAGATTCGTCAAATAGATTTAAATCTGGTTCATCAGTAATTTTAAACTCAAAAGTATCACTAATTATTTCATTATCATTTTCAATTTTTTCTTCATCAATTTTAATATTATTATGCTTGAAAGAAAAATGTGATTCATCAGATTCTGATTTTTCTTGTTCATCAAAAAAATTAAAAAAATCTAAATTATTTGAATCATTATAATTTTTTGAATCCTTTTTAAAAATTTCATCAAGTTCTTCTGAAGAAATTCCTTTAGTTTTTAATTCATTTTCTAAATCATCTGATATAAAATCAATTTTTCCAAAACCGTTTTCTTCTGTTTCTGTTAATTTCAACTCAGATTCGATTGGTTTAAACTCTTTTACTTCAATGCTTGTAACTATTTCTTGCTCAAAATCATTTTCATTTTTTTTATCAGTTTTTATATCTGAACAAAAACAATTATCACTACAACAAGTACCATCAGGCAAACAACCATCTGTTTCTTTATCTTCTGAAAAGCTAGTTAAAATTCCATTTGAGCCATGTTCTTCTTTTAATAATGCAAATGGGTTTTTTTCTGATGAAAAAACATGATTATCATCATAATAAAAGTAAGTACCTGCAATATAGCATAATAAAGGGGTGTCAAAAACATTTGAAATTGCTTCTGAAAAACTTAAATAATTAAATTTTTCATCAAAAGTAATAAAAAAACACTTGTCATCTAAAAATTCATAGTCTTCTAAACAAGATACATCAAAAACACCAAAACTCTCAATTAAATCTTTTTCTAAATACTCACTTAAAAGAGTGTCTATTATTAATTGTAAAGTTTCAGTGTTTTTTACTTTAATTCATAATTTTTTAGTTACATTCATAAAATTTCCTAATAAAGTTTGGTTATAAACAAAAATGTCATTTTTTTGAAAAGACACTATATATAAAATTAAAACACAAAAAACAATAATAAAAAAGAGATATTTAAACCTTTTTTATTATGAAATTATAAAAATATCTTAGTAAAATAAGTGAAATAATAATTTTTTAATAATACAATTATTTTTTATATAAAATTAAAATATTTAGTTTCAGTTATAAATATTAAGTGTTACTAAATTATAATAATACATGTAAAGATAAAACAGGATTTAAGCAAATATGAAAAAAATTTATATAAGTTGTTATGAAAACAATGATTACAAATATAAAGATATTTTAATCAAGAGCAATGAGATAAGAGGTAATAAACTTTTTACTCTAGTTGAGTCAGATCCTGATTTAATTGAAAAAAATTTCTTGAGTAAAAAAGAAAACATAGTTCCATTCATTAAAAAAAATATTTTGAAAACAACTGATGTTGTTATGTTTTTAATTAGTGATGAAACAAAAAAAAGAAGAGTGGTAGACTGAGAAGCAAGAGCTGCTATGACAAAATATGGTATTTTTGAAAAATGTGGAATTGTTATTGTATATTTGCCAGAAATAGTGGAAAAATATGGAAATAAAATACCAAGATCAGTTTTACCAAATATTCTAAGAGAAAATGTTGAAAATCCAGATGTATTTTTAGTTGAAACAACATGAGACAAAATTAAAAGAGATATTAACATTTTAGATAAACTTTTAAATACAGCATATGCATACAGTAAAAT
>JAIDMU010000014.1 GCA_029050415.1 Malacoplasma sp. | reverse complement strand
ATTTACATGTTTATGAAAATGTTTCATTTTTTTATAAACAAAAATTGCCATAAAAGTTGAAAATACCATAATAGTTACTGCTAATATTAAAATTAAAAATATTGCAATAGATCAAACCCATGCTTGATAATTTGAAAAAATTAAAGTTAAACCAGCCAGTGCTGCAGCATAAAAACAAAAAACAAAAACCCATAATATTAGATTTCACCTAGAAAAGAAAACAAGTTTTGATGATACTGCATCCAGATGTAAATCTTTTCCATTGTCATCATATTTTTCACAAAAAAATGCAAAAAAGGAATATAAAGCAAGATTAATAATTATCATTACGCCATTAATAATTGGTAAAGGCATTAATAGACTATAAAAATTATCTTCTCATATTTTGAAATTTGCTACAGTTAAAAAATAAAAAGTATGATATGCAAACATCACAAATAAACATAAAAAATTTATTAATGTTAAAACAAACATAATTGAACAAAGAATTCTAGCTATACTAAATCACTTGTAGTTATTTCCAAGTTTTTTAATTTCTTTATTTGCTAAAAAAATCTTTTCAAATTCTTCTATTTCTTTATTTAAATCATCACTAACATTATTATTATTATTTTGATAATTTTTTAAATTCTCATCCATATTCTTAAAATCTTTTATATCCATAAAATTAGTCCTTTAAAACAAAAGAAGTTATGTTTGTAGCAATAGAAGTTATTGTGAAAATAATTGAAAACCAACAAAATATAGAAAGAGTAATTTTCATACCATCTAAAAAATTACTCTTTATGTTTTCATCAAAAACAAATACTGATATGAGACAAGAAAAAGTAAAAATAAAAGTAAAAAAAATGGCTATAAAAGTAACTATTGTTAGTATTCTTGATGTTGAGTATTTTGTTTTATTTAAACCATCTTCAATTTCCAAATCAGATTTGTTCAAATAAAAAAACAAGTCTATTCCAATTGTTACTAAAACAATAAAACTCATAACACAAGCAATAACAGAAGAAATCTCAATTATTTCAATATTGTTATTAACAA
>JAIDMU010000139.1 GCA_029050415.1 Malacoplasma sp. | reverse complement strand
ACCAAAATCTGTAATTGGAATTGAGTCAACAAATAATTTTTTAAAAGTAACAAATAATTTAAAGAAAATAATTAAATTAAATTGGTATTATACTCATATTTTTCCACTAGCAATGTATTTAGAACAACAAAAAACACCATTAGATAAAGATTTGGTAGATGATTTTGTTAAAAAAATATATATGCCACCATCTAATTATCAAGATATTCAGAAATTAGCACTTAGATTTTTTCTAGAAAAAAAACCTAATGATTTATTTTTGTTTGATAATTTGGGTGGAATAGATTTATTGATTTTTTTTATAGATTTTAGAGGTAATTTTGTTTTTAATGATTATGAATCAAAAAAAACATTTTTAAATAAAACTAATAATGGAAGTGATTTGGTTTCAATTGGAATTAAATCAATTTTAACAGCTAAAAAAATTATTTGTTTCTGTATTGATGAAGCTTCTAAAGATGTTATTTTTAAATTAAATAAAAGATTTATAGATACTGATGATACATTGACATATTTACATTTACACAATGATGTAACTTTATTTACTTTGACATCAATAATTAGTAAAAATGAAATTAATTATGATCCAATGACTCAAGATAAGATGAAGTTTTTAAATGAATTAGACAATATCAGTGATGATGTTGATATTTCAGCTATTGAAAAACAAAATCTTAAAACTAATGATGATGAAAATGAAGATGAAGAAATTCACACTAACATTGAAAATGTTAATTTAGATTCTGCTAATGAAAATATGAATAATTTAGATAAATCATTATTTGAAGAACTAGAAAAAGAAAAAGATGATGATGATTTGGATGAAGATGATGATTTGGACGAAGATTTAAATGATTATTTAGATGAAAAAGATTTTTATGATGAAAAAATAGATTTTTTAACTGATGACAAAATTGAAGATGAAATTGAACAAAAAATATTTGATATAAAAGAAACAACTGAAGAAATTAAAGAAGAAGTTTATGAAATTGAATCAAATGTTGAAGATGTTAATGATGTTATAGATCAAATTGATTCAAATTTAGATGATTTAGAAATTGAAAGTAGTGAAACAGAAAAAGAAGAAATTGAAACTGAAGAACAAGAAAAGGATTTTGAAATTGTAGAATATACTGCTGAATTTTTATATTCAGATCCAAAGAACTTTGATTTTAGTACTTGAACATGAGTGAATGATGAAAGAAATAAAGGATATTTATCAAAGAAATTTGGAGATTTTAATTCTAAAAAACCTGAAATGAAAAATCAAGAAATTAATGATAATGAAATAAAAGAAGTAGAAAAATCAGAAAAAGAAAACAAAATCAAAGTAGATGAAACAAGTTTACCAATAGATATTAGTGAAAAAGATAAAAAATTAGAAATTGACACTATTCCAACTAATCCTGAAGATATTTATAGATATTTGCTTATTAAAAATGAAACATTAAGTCAAGTTGAAAAATTATTGTTAAATAATAAATTAGGAAAAATTGAATCAGAATTACTTAAAGAAATGGTTGAACAAAATTTAGGTTCTTTTGAAAAAAGAGTTCTAGGAAATGAAATTTCTAAATTAATTAAAAAGAACAAAAAGATTACTAATAAAAATAATTATGTTTCTTACAAACTATCTTATATATCAGGGTTTAGACCAACACCTTTATTAATGGTTTGATATGATACAAATAAAAAATTTTATTATGATTTAGTTAAAGAAATGGAAGAAAATTTATCTATTAAATTTACTAATAGTGCTTTTGATGATCAAATTAACCATATATGAAATGATGGATGTTACATGGTTTATAATCCAGACAGTTTATCTATTAGAGCTTTAGCTTTTAGTTCAATTGAGAAATTAATATATTTATTAAGACACGTAAACAAAAATTTAACTATGAGAATAGCTGATGAACAAACATATTTAACACTTTCAAATTTATTGATTGGATGAGAAAGTGAAATCAAGGTTGAGAAAATTTAGATAATGGAAAATTTTTTTAAAAATTTATTTGGTTTTAGAAAAAAAGAAGAAACCAAAAAAGAAAAAATTAGTGTAGAAAACACTGAAAATAATTTAATAGTAAATAAAAAACAGCAATTAGATTTAATTAAAAATAAAAACAACAATTATGATAATTTAAATATGCTAAAAGATCTTTCTCTTAGTGAAAAACAATATTTAGAAAGAGAATTAGATTTTAAATATGATACTAGAAAATACAATTTAATAGATGTTTTAAGAAATGACTCAAAATTTTTTGAAGTTCATTGTGAAATATTTGTTAATGGTATTAGAAAACTAGTTACAGAAAAAATTTTTTATGATGATATAAAAGATAAAGATGATATTTTATAAAAAATAAAAAGATAAAACTACTTGTTATTTGTCTTTTTATTTTTTTGTATGTTATTATTTAATCTACAAAAAAAACAATAATGAAAACTCAAATCCAAAAAAATATTGATAACATTTATGCAAAAAAAAATATATGGAAATTAAGTTTAAAAACTGTTGTACCATCACTTTTGCTAACTCTTTTATTTGGTATTTATATTTTTGTTGATCAAATGTTGATTGTTAATTTAGTCCCTCAAGATGGACATAATTATATTGAAATTTTTTTTAAAAATAATAATGAACTAGAGCTTTATCAAAAAGTATCTTCATATATTAATGAAAATCCTGGAATAAATTTAAGTGTTTCAAATAGCGTTAATGATTTTATTGCTTTTCCTACATCAAATTTAATAGGACCTTTTAGTTTAATAGTTTTATCTTTTGGGTATCTAATAAGTGCTGGTGGTGCAGTTCTTTTTAGTAAATATTTATCAATAAATAATGAAGAATTACAAAAAAAAATTATTTGAAATTCTTTTTATGCTTCTCTTATTTTTGGATTAATTGCAACAGTTATTATGATTTTAATTCAAAATCCTTTATTAAAATCAATGGTTCCAAGTTCAAATAATTTAGAAGTTAATGGTAATAACACAACTGGAATTACAGAATCTGACTTAAAAAGATATTTCAACACTTACTACTTGGGGGTAGTTGATCAAGCAAATCAATATATCTATTGAATTAATGCAGGTATTTTATTTTCTTGTTTAAATAATCTTTTGGTTTTTTATTTAAGAGCTGAAGGAAAGAATTTGTGAGTTACTTTATTTGGAGTTTTTTCAAACATATTAAACATTGTTTTTGATATAATTTTGATTTGTGTTATTAAAATCGGAATAATGGGTGGAGGAATAGCTACTTTTATTGGACAAGCAATAAATTTAGTTTCATTAATTTCATATTTAATTTATTTAAATATAAAAAATTTAACAATCATTAGATTAAGTATTTTAAAAATTAACAAAAATTTATTTGATTTAAAAATGATTTGAACATCAGTGGTTTTAGGGTCAAGTACTTTTTTAAGAGAGTTATCTTTAGCAATTGCAAATATAATTTATGTTCCTGTTTTTATGAAAACAATGGGTGCAATTGATGTTGTTGCTTTAGCTTCTTTTGGTAAAGTTGTTGCGTCTCCAATATATAACTTATTTTTCTTTTCTATATTTGGTATTATTGATGGAATGAGACCAATTATTAGTTATAATTATTCTCAAAAAAATTATCATAGAGTTAAACAAGGTTACTGGATTGGATTACTAACTGCAATTGTTTATTCATTTATTGTTATAAGTTTTAGTTTTTCAATCATTCCTTACAATAACCAATTATTAAAGTCTCTTAATGCAATAACAGATTTTGATAAACAAAACCTTTTTATTTTATTTTTATCAATGATGTGACAATTTCCTTTTATTTCATTATCAATTGGTGGTCTTGCTTTGTTTCAATCAACAAACAAAAAAATTGCAAATGTAGTTTTATCATTAATGCAGGGAACTATTACTTTTTATCCAATTCTTTTTATAATGAGTTCTATTGCACAAAGTAGTCAGAATGTAAATATAATGGTATTTACAGGATTTACAAATATTGCAATATCATCTTTAATAATTTTTATTTGTTCATTATTATTTATTAAATTTTTAGAATCTGATAAAGTCTGACTAAGTTTTAAAACTAGTTTAGTTAATAAGTTTAAAAACAATAATAAAAAAAATAACAATTAATGTTTTATTTTTAAACTGATTACAATTAGTTTTTAATTATTGATTTTTTATTGTTAGTTTTATTAATACCAAAATAATCACTTGCTAAATTTGTTTTAAAAAGTAATAGTAAAACTGGATATATTAAAATTAGAACAATGCCAAATTTAATTGCATTAAAAGCTGAATAAAGAGCAAATATTCCAGTTCAGTAATTTGGAATAAACAATAAGAATCATCTAGCCTCTTGTCCAGATGAACTATTATAAATATTTTCAACATCAATAAATCAAGCATTTGGGAAAATGTTATTTAAATAAAGATTCATATAAAGTGGAGTGAAAATTAAACCATTTAGCAAACAATTTATAAAAACAGAAAAAATAAAAGTAATTACAGCAATTAAACCTGCTTGAAATTCAAATTTGAAAAATACTTTTAATAAATTGTTTTTTTTGTCTTTTGCTCTTTTTAAAAAATAGTTATTATCTACTATAAAAATTTTTAATAAATATATAAAACTTAAAGTAACTAAATTTAAAACAATATTATAAACTGCACCTATTCATACTCCAGCACCAGCATACATAAATGTTGAAACACCACCCATAATTGCTGCAAATAGTCATCATCTTCAATTACAAATAAAAACTAAAGGAATTAAAAAAAGTAAAGAAATATCTAAATTTAAAAAGTTTGCTAAAAAAGCTAAATTAAAAAACTGGTTGCCTAATCATGCAAAAATAATGTATAGAGACAACATCATTGCTGTAATAACCATTGATCTTATTCTGATAGAATTTTTGGAGTAAAAACTATTTGGATAAAAAATATCAAAATTTTTGTTTTTTTTGTTTTTAGACATAATTAAAATTTTATTTTTTATATATTAAATTAATAAGATCATTTTTATCTATTTCTTTTTTAACTAATTCATCTTTTACTTCATCTTCAAATTCAGTAAGTCATGAATTGTCATTGTTTTTTGTTGAAATATTTTCTTTTTCTTTAATAATAAAATTTTCACTTATCTCTTTACCTTGAGATTTTAAAGTTTCTAAAAATTCATGAGTAACAATAAAGTCTTGTGAGTTTATTGTGTTTTCATTTGTATCAACTGAAACTTCATTAATTTCTTTAATTAAATTATTTAAAAGTTTTTCTTTATTTTCTTCTTTATTTATGTTTGATTCTTTTTCCAATGGATTTTTTGAATTAATTTCATCATTTTTTAAAATTTCTTGAAAACTTGAAAGCTTTAAATAATTTGGGTTTTTATAATGTTCACTTAAATTACTACCAACTAGAACACCATCTAAAAAATTCAATTGTTTTTTAACTTCTTGAATTCTTTTTGCTCTTTCTTTAGTAAAACTGTTAATTTTTTCTTTTTTTGTTTGAAATTTGTTGTTTTCTGAAAAAGTATTATCTGAACTTAAAATATTAAAATTGTTTATTGAATTTATATTGTCATTTTTAGTAATAGGATTTAAATTTTTATTTATTGTGTTTTTATTGTTTGTAGATTTAAATGATGACATATTGATTATTTTTTCTTGGAAAGAATCTATGTCATTTTTTAAATTTTTAATTATTTGTTTTATTTTATTAAATCCTATACTAC
>JAIDMU010000138.1 GCA_029050415.1 Malacoplasma sp. | reverse complement strand
GTGGAATGAAGATAGCTTTTGGTAATGAAATATTTGATTATTCTATTAAAGGAAAAATTGATCAAATAAAATGAAATCTTGAAAATACAAAGAAAGGAGAATTATAGTGGCTATTAATCTTGACAAATATTCTAATATTATTAAAAATCAAATAAAAGAATACCAAAACAAAGCACTTTATTCTGAAATAGGAAGAATCATTAGTGTAGGTGATGGTATTATTCAAGCAAGTGGTTTGACTAATGCAATGCTAAATGAATTGGTTTTGTTTGAAAATGGTTCATATGGAATGGTATTTAATTTAGAAGCTACAACTTGTGGAATTGTTATGCTTGGAAAATATGATGACATAAAAGAGGGCAGTGTTGTTAAAAGAACTAAGCAAGTTGTAGATGTCCCAGTTGGTGATGAATTATTAGGAAGAGTTATAGATCCATTAGGCAATCCTATTGATGGTAAAGGCGAGATAAAATTTACTGAAAAAATGCCAATAGAAAAAATTGCTCCAGGAGTAATGGCAAGAGAGTCTGTTTCTGATCCATTAGAAACAGGAATTTTATCAATTGATGCAATGTTTCCAATAGGTAAAGGTCAAAGAGAATTAATAATTGGTGATAAACAAACTGGTAAAACTACAGTTGCAATTGATACTATTATTAATCAAAAAGGTAAAAATGTTAAGTGTGTTTATGTTTTTATTGGTCAAAAAAATTCAACAATAGTTCAATTTATTAATACACTTGGAAAATATGATGCATTAAAATACACAACAATTGTTGTTTCTAGTGCATCAGATTTACCATCACTAAATTATATTGCTCCTTTTACAGGAATAACTATAGCTGAAAAATGAATGTCTAAAGGAGATGATGTTTTAATAGTTTATGATGATTTATCAAAACATGCAATTGCATATAGAACTCTTTCATTGCTTTTAAGAAGACCACCAGGAAGAGAGGCTTATCCAGGTGATATTTTTTATTTGCATTCAAGATTATTAGAAAGAAGTGGAAAAGTTAATAAAGAAAATGGGGGAGGATCTATTACTGCTTTACCAATTATTGAAACTGAAGCTGGTGACATTTCTGCATATATTCCAACAAATGTAATTTCAATAACTGATGGTCAGTTATTTATGCTTACAAGTTTATTTAATTCAGGTCAAAGGCCAGCTATTGATGCTGGACTTAGTGTTTCAAGAGTTGGAAGTGCTGCACAAATTAAAGCAATTAAAAAAACTGCTGGATCTTTGAAACTTGACTTAGCACAATATAGAGAACTTGCAGTTTTTTCACAATTTGGAAGTGATTTGGATAAAGAAACTAAAGAAATTTTAGAACACGGAAAAAAGATTATGAAAATAATTAAACAAGATAAAAATTCTCCTTTACCCCAATCATTAGAAGCAATTATATTATTAGCTATTAAAGAAAAATATATTAAATGAATTCCATCTGATTACATTGAAGATTTTAAAGAAAAAGTAATTAATAATTTTAATAATAAAAATGAAATACTAGATGAAATCAATTCTTTAAAAGATATTTCTGATGAGCTTAAAGAAAAAATAAAAAAAATTTTTGAAGCACTAATTTCTTCATATATAAAAACAATTCCTGATTACAATTTAGAATTTAAAGGTTTATAAAATATGGCATCACAAAACGAGATTAGAAAAAGAATAAAAGCTGTTGAATCAACTTCAAAAATAACAAAAGCTATGAAACTTGTAGCATCAGCAAAATTAAAAAAACAAAAAGATATGTTTAATAATCAAACAGAATATTATAAAAAATTTTATGATTTGTTTTCATATATAAAAATGAATACTGAATTAGATTCATTTTTTAAAAAGAAAAATGATAAAGGTAAAACTATTTGGTTA
>JAIDMU010000137.1 GCA_029050415.1 Malacoplasma sp. | reverse complement strand
ATTTTGTATTTCTTTGGATTTTTTTGATGAAAATTTATTTGAACAAACTTTAATAAATATTTTTGATAAAGTTGTAAGAATAAACAAAATTAACAAAGTAGTAATTTGAGGTAACAACATTTCAATGAATTTAATTGATAGAAAAGTTTGAAAATCAGGTCATGAAATTGATGTTACTAAAAGTGAATTTGAAATACTAAAATTTTTTTTAGAACATCCAAATGTTTTTTTTAATAATACAGAAATTTTTAAAAATGTTTGAGGGTATGAAGTAGATACTTCTAATCTTGTTGTGCAATATATTTTTAAATTAAATAAAAAAATAGGAAAAGATAATATTTTAAATTCTCCAAACAAAGGTTATTGTTTTAAATTGAGAAAAATGTTTTAATTCTATTTCATTATCTCTAAAGTTATTTAAATAAAAGTTTGTTAAAAAACCTTTTTAATAATAAAATTGTAATGTGAGTGAAAACTACAACAATTTTAAAAATAAATAATAACAATGCAGTAGTGCAGTTTATTTTTTATTTTATTGATTATTTAGCTAAATATATGGAGATAGTTATGATTAAAAATAAAGTATCAAATATAAGAATAGCAATTATATGTTCTAGTGAATCAGAAGATATGGATGTTGTTATTCCTTATGACATTTGAAAAAGAGCTGGAATAATTGCTGAAACCATTTCAAATGAAAAAAAGAATTCTATTTTTTTACAATGTGGAACAAAAATTACATGTAATGAACAAATTGACAAAGTTAATTTAGACAAATTCAATGCTATTTACCTTCCTGGTGGTAAGGGATATGAAAGACTTTTAACAAATAAGAATGATAAAGTTTTAAATAAAATTATTAAATTTTCTTCAGAAGAAGAAAAAAAATGAGTTTTTGCATCTGGTGAAGCTTCTGTTTTTTTACATGATATTGATGCTTTGAAAGACAAAAAAGTTACAGTTTATCCAGGTTATGAAGATAGAATTGGAAAGAATTTTTCTAATGAAAATATAGTTGTTAGTAAAAATATAATAACTTTTAAATCAGCTTTTTATGCATTTGATTTTGCTTTGATGATTGTTGAAAAATTTTTAGGAAAACAAATAGCTACTAATGTTGCTCAAGATATTTTATATTCAAAAAACTAACTTTTAATAGATTATCTATTAAAAGTTTTTTATTTTTTGACTTAAAATAAGTTAATTTAAACAAATGGAAAATTATAATGGACAAAAAAATAACAAACAGACAGAAAGAGTTGCTTAAATATATTGTTGAAGAATATGTTTTAACAGCTAGTCCTGTAGGTAGTAAAATTGTTATAGAAAAATATATGAAAAATATTTCTGCTGCTACTGTAAGAAATGAAATGGCTGCTTTGGAAAAATTGGGCTACCTAGAAAAAAACCACACATCAAGTGGTAGAGTTCCATCAACTTTAGGATATAAGTTTTATGAAAAAGAGTTTTCTCATCCTTATATTGATGATGAAAATTTAAAAATGCAATTAAGAAATATTTTTTCAGATAGAACAATGTCAATTGATGTTGTTATTGAAGAAAGTTGCAAAATCATTTCTGAAAGTACTAAGTTACCATTAATAAAAATTGAAAAAAATGAAGACATTCTTTTAAAAAGAATTGATTTAGTTATTATAAATAAGCAATCTGCTATGATAATTGTGATTACTTCAGATGGTAATTTAAATAAAAATATTATTCAGTTTAAAAATGAATCCATTTTAAAAGATATTTCTATTTGTATAAGAATTTTCAATGATAGATTAATTGATTGTCCTATTAAAGAAATAGAAACAAAAATTAATTCTATGAAATCTATTATTAAAGAAAAAGTTAAAGAATATGAATTTGTTTTACAAGAATTAGTTGAAAGAATCTTTCACATTAAAACTAAAATGATTAAAACAATACATGGTCAATCATCGCTTTTAACTGTTCCTGAATTTCAAGATAAAGAAAAATTAAAAGAAATTTTGCAAATATTAGAAAGCACAACAATTTGAGAACAAATAGCTTTTCAGCAAAATCAAACAGGATCTAGTACCTTAATAACTTTTGGTGATGAAGTTAGACATGAAGATATTGTATTTGCACAAACAGATTTGGAAATAACTAAACAAAATAAAACAAAACTAGTTATGGTTGCTCCCACAAGAGTTGATTATTCAAAAATTAAAGGATTATTGGAATTTATTAAAAATGAGTTTGAAAAAGGATGAAAATAACAAAATAATTGAAGTTAATTTTTTTACTTTCAAAAAGTTTATTAAACATAAAAGACCATTTATACATAAGAAAAAATTTGGTAAAAACTTAAAAATATTACTT
>JAIDMU010000136.1 GCA_029050415.1 Malacoplasma sp. | reverse complement strand
CTTTATCATAGAGTCATTTTTTTATTTCTTTTACAAAAAATTCAATATCATTGTCAAATGGTAATTTTAAAAAATAATTTATGAGTGTATTTTTAGAATAATCAGAAATTATATTAGTGAATTTGCTATCTAAAAATAAATTTGAAAAACCTAAACTTTTAAGAATATTAATAACTAAATTAATATCATCAGTTGAGTAATTAAAATAATCAAAAATAAAAGAAATAGCTTCTAAAGTTGATGTTTTTCCTTTTGCATTCGCACCACCAATTGCTACTATAGGAGTATAAACTACATCATTCTTTCTTAAGAATAATTTTTTTTCTTTTAAATCTTGTTCAATATTTTTTTTATTATGGTTTAAATCTATTTTTACTTCATTAGTAAATGATCTAATATTTTTTAATACTATTTCTGTTATAAACATATTTAATTCTTTTTTACTATTATATTAGAAAAACTAATGTAGCAATAAATTTTTAACAAAAATAAAAAAATAGGAGATTTCTCTCCTATTTAAATTTTAAATGGGGCGGTTAACGGGAATTGAACCCGCGTGTGTCTGAGTCACAGTCAGATGTGTTAGCCGCTTCACCATAACCGCCATACCTAAAAATTATACATAATAATTTAATCATTTCAAAATGGTTTAGTAATTATTTCAATTTTTAAATCTTTTGCTTTTTTAACTTTAGATTCTCCAGGCTCTTCACCAATTATTAAATAGTCTGTTTTTTTAGATACAGTTGAACTTACTTTTGCACTAAACACACTTTCAATATAATCTGTTATTTCTTTTCTAGATTTATTAAAAGTACCAGAGATAACAAAAGTTTTATTCATGTAAATTTGTTTATCAGCTTCAACTTTTACATTACTATATTCATTATGTAACTAAAATTAATTCCTGCTTTTTTAGCTCTTCATAATAAATCTTGATTTTTTTCATCACCAAATCAATTAATAATTGAAGTGCTAATTTTTTCACCAGTATCATTTACTTCTTCAATCTCTTCTTTTGTAGCTAAACTTAGTTCTTCAATTGATTTAAATCTTTTAGATAATGCTTTTGCAACACTTAAACCAACATGTTTAATTCCTAATGCTGTTAAAAATTTTTCCATTGAATTATTTTTACTTTTTTCAATTCCACTAATTATATTGGCAAAAGATTTGTCTTTAAATAAAGATCTTTCATATTCTTTAACAGAACCATCATCATTTTTTCTTTCTAATTTTTGTTTAATATTAAAAAGAATTTCTTTTTTATTTGCAAGTTCATATAAATCAACTGCATCTTTAATCACTTTGTTATCATAAAGCTTTCTAATAATTGAAATAGAAAGTCCTTCAATATTCATAGCATCTCTAGATCCAAAATATTGAATCTGTTGAATAATTTTTTCTTCACATTTTTCATTTAAACAATACAAATCTACTTCATCTGCATTTTTAACTAATTTTGATTTACAGCTAGGGCATTGTTTAGGTTCTAAAAATTTAATTTGTGTATTATCTCTTTTATCTTTTAATGGACGAATAATTTTAGGAATCACATCACCTGCTTTATAAATTTCTACAATATCATTTAACATAATGTCTTTGTCTTCAATATATTCATAATTGTGCAGTGTTGCTTTTTGAACTATGCTACCTTCAAGTAAAGTTGGTTCAAGATTTGCAATATAATTAATTCTGCCAGTTCTACCAACAGTAACATCAATTGAATAAATTTTTGTTTGTTTAACAACAGCTGGAAACTTGTATGCTATTGCTCATTTTGGAAATTTAGAAGTATAGCCAATTTCTTCATAATAACTAAATTCATTAACTTTAACAACAATTCCATCAATATCATATTTAAAGTTTTCTCTACTATCTGTAATTTCATCAATTCTATTTAAAACTTCTTTTATGTTTTTACAATGTCTAATATCTTGTGAAGTTGGTAATAATTGTTTTTTTAATCACTGAATAACTTTATATTGTTCATCTATTTTTAGCTCATTAGTTTTTGGAACAAAATAAAACAAAGCACTTAAGTTTCTTTTTGCTGTTACTGATGTATCTAAATTTCTTAATGAACCAGCAGCTGCATTTCTAGCATTTGCAAATTTTTTTACTAGCAAAGGATCATTATTAATTTTTTGAAAATCTTTTTTATTAATAAAAACTTCTCCTCTAACTTCTAACTCATTAGGATAATCAATTGTTAAAGGTAAAGATTTTATTGTTTTAACATTTTCAGTAACATCTTCTCCAAATTCTCCATCTCCCCTAGTTACAGCTTGAACTAATTTACCATTTTTATATTTAATTGAAATACTTAAACCATCAATTTTTGGTTCAACCACATAACTAAAATTTGATGTTTTAATTTCTTTTCTTATATCATTGTCAAATTTTAACAAATCTGCTTCATCAAAAGCATTTGATAAAGACATCATTGGTACATCATGTTTAACTTTATTAAATTTTTCTAAAACAAATCCCCCAACTTTTTTTGAAGGGGAATTTGAAGAATCAAATTCAGGATGTTTTTTTTCTAGTTCTATCAATTCTTTTAAAGCTAAATCATATTCATAGTCACTAACACTTGGATTATCTAACCCATAGTATTCATAGTTATACTGATTTAATTTTTTTCTTAAATTTTCTATTTTTTTATAAATTGCTTGATCTTTATTGTTTTCCATATCCAAATTATTATATAAACAAATAAAATCAAAAATTTATAAATTACAAATAAATACAGAAAAGGTAAAAAATAACATCAAAACACTACAAGTTGTTAATTGAAAATAATTGTTTTTAATTAAACTTTGATAC
>JAIDMU010000135.1 GCA_029050415.1 Malacoplasma sp. | reverse complement strand
GTATATCCACAATATTTATTTTTATAAGAATTTATTAATGACATATATGCTTTTACAATGAAAAATAAAATAATAGCAATAATGAAAAAGTTAATTACAACTTGAATGAAATTTCCATATCTTAATATGATTGCAGTTGGATTAACTTCACCACCTTCTAAGTATGGTTCTACACCATTTGCAACTCAAATTAAATCACTTAAACTTTTCCCAACAGCAGCACTAATTAAAGGCATGATGATATCATTTACCAAACTTGTTATTATTGCTGAAAATGCTGCACCAATAATAACAGCTACTGCTAAATCAATTAAATTACCTCTAGTAATAAAAGCTTTAAAGTCTTGAAGTAGTTTAGATTTAACAGGATTTTTAATTTTAACTTTTTTCAATAGTGACTTTTCTGCTCTTGTATTTTTTTGTTCCATATAATCCCTTTCTAAAGTATGAAAAAATAAATACTTTATTAATTTTATCTTTTAACTGCTAAAAAAATAAAAATTTAAAATAAAACTACATCTAATTAGTGATATTTTTGATAAAAATTATTTTAAAAACTAATTACAAAATAATACTAAATAGTAATATTATTTTTATGTATTGGTTTTCAAAATGAAAAATAAAATTAGTTTAAAAAAAATTAAAATTATTTGTTATTCAGTAATTGGTGTTTGCACACTTGGTGGTTTAGTAGTTTTTGCTGAAGAAACAAACCACTATATAAATTATGTAAATATTGAAAAAACATACCATTATTATGAACAAGGTAGTTTAGAAATTAACTATAAAGATACTAAATCTTTTAATGATTTTTTATTTTCTTTTACAAATAATGGGTATTCTTCTTATGTAGCTTATTCAACTTCATATTTGAATAGTTTAGAAGAAGGTGCAAAAAAAGTTTTTGAAAACAATCAAGCTAATTTAAATTCTTTTAATCAAAGTTACATTGAACCATCAAAACAATTTATTTCTCAAACTACTCAAATTGAACCTAGAATTTATGGATTTGCTATTGGAATTACTTTATTTATTTTAGGACTTGGTACATTATTATCATTGTATTTTTCAAGGGAAAAAAAGAAAATAAAAAAGAATAATT
>JAIDMU010000134.1 GCA_029050415.1 Malacoplasma sp. | reverse complement strand
TCTATATACTCACCATCTTTATTTAGTACTTTCCAATTTTTTTGATTATCAAATTTAATCAAATAATTTTTAAAAAATTCAATATCACTAATATTGGGTTTTTCTAAACCATTTTCAGATAATAAATTAGGATAAATTTGTTCAATATCTTCATAATTGCCAAAATAATTTAAATTGTATAAATTATTTTTTGTTTTTACTGATGTTCATAAAATTTTAGTAATTTGAGAAAATTCATTATTTGTATAGCTTGCTATTGAATCAAATAAATAGGGAACATTTTGATAAAAATAATCAAAATCTCTAAACAAATAATATAGTGAACTATATTTTACATTTAATCCTAATAATGATGATAGTAAAGATTTATTAGTATTAATAGTTGATGATAAATTTCATAAATCATTACTATTTAATTCATTATTTAATAAAGATAAAACATTGGTATCTTTATTTTGAATTAAAAAATCATCATATACATTTTTAACAACTTGTGATATTTCTTGTTCTAATTCGTGATTTGTTAATTCAAAAAGATTTATATCTCCAATTCGATAGGTTGTATATTTACTACTAACTTTAAAATAATCAGTATTACTTTGATTATCTACTAAAACTAGCTTGTTCATTGCAAATTGATAATTATTTGGAGAATGATTTGTTAAAAAGTTGTAGTCATTTCCATAAACATTATTATTTGCAAAAATTAATTGCATTGGTGACATTACTCAAAGTCCAGGCATAGCTTGAATAGTGCTATAAGAAAAATTAATAGAATTCTTTAAATCTGAATAAGTATTAATTTGACTTGATCAATTCCTTGTTATTCCTATTCTTTTTTCATTTGGATTATTTATATTACTAACTACTTGGTAGTTGTAATTATTTTTTACATCATAAGTTAATGAATTATTTTGAATTGGATTAACTAATAGTGCATTACCTAATATTGATGTAATTAGAAAAAGTAAAATTATACAAGAATTTAAAGAAACAAATAAAACTGAACCTAACTTTACTCCAACAAAAAGAAAAATACTAATAAAAAATGAACCTATAATAATTTGTCCAAAAAAGGTCATTAATCAAACATTTAAGGTGAGTCCACTTCACGTAGAAGGTGCAACAATAATTACAGAAATAATTGATTGAATAAAACCTGAAATGAATAAAGAAATAAAAATATAAAATATTCTTACTAAAAAAATTTGTTTTTTACTAATAGATTTAGAAAGCATTAAAATATCAATAAAATTTGATGAATTTACAATAAACAATTTATAGACAAAAAAGAAATTAAAAAATACAGAAATAAAAACTATTATTAATGAATATAAATAACTTAAAGAATAAAAATCAGCCAATAAAACTAATGGCAATAAAATTAAAAGTGGTAATAAATTCATTAAAGCAAATGAAACAATAAATATTTTGCTACTTAATATTTGATGTCAGTGAAAAAATAAAACTTTTTTAAAGTCTTTATTTAATTCAAATTTAAAATTCAATTTATCTTTTAAAAATTTAAATTTCATATTCATAGCCTTTTTCTCCCTTTAATATGAAATTAAAATATTTTTCTTTTAAATCATTTTTACCAACATAGCCATTAAATAATATTTTTCCATGCTCAATAAATGTTCCAGAATTTACAAAACCAACCAAGTCATTAATAATATGAGATGACAAAAATATTGTTGTTCCAAAACTATTTATTTCTTTTAATATATTCATTCAATCAAATCTTGATTTTGGATCTAAATTACTAAAAGGTTCATCTAATACTAAAATTTCTGGTCTTTCTAGTAAGATTCTCATAAGAGAAACTTTCTGTCTTTCACCAGCAGAAAGTCTATTTGATATTTTTTTACGGTATTTATACATATCAAACTTTTTTAAGATAATTTCAATTTCTTCTAAAATTTTCATTTTATCTTCTCTTACTAAAAGAGCACATTCTAATAAAAATTTTTCTAATGTAAATTCATTAGGAAATTTACAAGAATCTGGAACATAACAAAGTTTCTTTCTTAAATCATTACCTTGTTTTGTATTAATTCCATTAATTAATACATCTCCATCATAGTCATTGTTCATACCTACAAGAATTTTTATTGCAGTTGATTTTCCTGCACCATTTGAACCTAAAAAAGCATGAAAATCTCCTTTTCTAACTACAAAAGAAACATTGTCTAAAGCAAAAATATTAGATTTTTTTCTATATTCCATAGAAACATTGTCAAATTCTAAAACAGAATCTTCTATCTTTTTATTATTTTTTTCGGAAAAAAAATGTTTGATTTTAAATTCTTTGTCCATAGCTTTAACTTTTAAAAAAATGGGTGTTTAATTTCATTTTATAAAAAAACTCAAATATTTTTAATTTATTTTTATAAATATTTAATTTGAATTATTTAGTTATCAAAGAAAAATTTAATCTAGTTTTTCTATAATTAAAAAGTTAAAATAGAAGATTTTTAAATTTTTACACTATTACTTTTTCTTTTTTTTATTTCTTTTAATATGTAATTTTAAAACTATTGATAAATAAATTATTAAAGAAACTAAACCAAAAGAAATTAAAAATATTCCACTAATAAAACCATCATTATTTGGAATTATATAACTAGTGTTATTATCAAGTTCATAATTTAAAAAACTATATTTTTTTAAATCTTTATATTTATCAAGCATTGATTCTTTAAAATCTATATTTGAATTATTATTCAAATAAGTTAAAACAAAAAAATTTTTAAAATCTTGGTATTGATTTTTATTTA
>JAIDMU010000133.1 GCA_029050415.1 Malacoplasma sp. | reverse complement strand
TTATTATTATGCGTTGCACTTCATATTTCAATCGAGTTTATTATTTTAAAAAACAAATTTTTTAAAATAATAAATTTAAAAAAAATAAAAACACTCACACACCAAATATGTGTAAGTGTTTTAATATAATTAATTATTTTGAATATTGTTTTCTGGATCTAATGCTGAAACATATTCTTGATTATCATCTGCTATTTGTTCATAAATAACATCTGTTGGAATATTTTCAGGTTCTACATATTCATAATTTTGATTTTCAATATATTGATCATCATAATAAACTTCTGATGTTTCTGGCTGTACACCCATTGCTTGAAGTGATTCATTAGATAATGTTAATTCAAGTTCTTTTTCATATTGATCATCTTCAAATAATCTACCATCTGGAGCAACATAAACTTTTACTTCTTTAATTACTTCAATTGGTACTGTAATTTCTTTATAAACAGTTACAGGTGGTGCTTCTTTAACAATTTCAATTGGAACTTCTTTTATAGTACCTGATGTTACAATATTGTTTCTTAAACAAATGTTTTCTACCAAATCTGGTGGTAATGCTACAATAAGATTTTCAATTTCACTTTCTGGTAGTTCAGCAACCACAAGGTTAATCACATCTGCTGGAACTTGTTGTAAAATTTCTTTTGCAATTTCTGGTGGTAATCCAATTAACACTTCAGTTAATAGTTCTAAAGAAATTTCAGAAACAATTTCATTTACTTGATTAGTTGGTACTTCTTGAATGATGCCTTGAACTTTGTCAACTGGAACTTCTTTAACAACTTCTTTTACCACTTCAACTGGTACTTCTTTAATGATTTCTCTAACCACTTCAACTGGTACTTCTTTAATGATTTCTTTAACTACATCAGAACTTGAACCTTGAACCACTTCTTGTACATGATTTAAAGGAATATTTTTAACAGCTTCTAAAATTAAATATTGTGGTAATTCATTAATAATTTCTCTTATTTCATTAGCTGATCTTTCTTTTAAAGCAGTTTTAATTAAATCAGTTGTGATTTCTAATGATTGATTATTTTGGTCTTTAACAATTTCTTTCACTACTTCAACTGGTACTTCTCTAATGATTTCTTTCACTACTTCAACTGGTACTTCTACTGGTGAAGATGGTTGTTCTGGTTGGTTTGGTGTAACTCCAACTATTTCAAAAATAACATCAGTTGGTAACTCTTTAATAATTTCTCCAATTAATTCTAAAGGTACTTCACTAATAATTTCTTTAATTTCATCAACTGATCTTTCTCGAATTGAATTTTTAATTAAATCAGTTGTAATAGGTTTATCAACTTTAACTTCTTTAACAACTTCTTTAATAATTTCAACAGGAATTTCTTTAATTACTTCAACTGGAACTTCAATTTCTCTAATAACTTCTTTAATAGTTTCTTTTGGAACTTCTCTAATAATTTCACGAATTATTTCTTTTGGAACTTCAACTTCTTTAATGATTTCTTTAACAACTTCAACTGGGATTTCTTTAATTACTTCAACTGGAACTTTTACTTCTTTAATAATTTCTTTTGGAATTTCTTTAACAATTTCAACTGGAACTTCAACTGGAACTTTGACTTCTTTTATTACTTCATATGGTACTTTTACTTCTTTAATTACTTCATATGGTACTTTTACTTCTTTAATAACATCTCTTGGAATTTCTTTAACAATTTCTACTGGAACTTCTCTAATTACTGGAACTTCAACTTCTTTAATAACCTCATAAGGTACTTTAACTTCTTTTGGAATTTCTTTAACAATTTCTACTGGAACTTCTTTAATTATTTCTCTAATGATTTTTTCATTTGTGTTGTTGTTATTAAATTGTTGATGAGATGTAAAATTATTAACTTCTTTATGCGTTGTTGATTCAAAATTATAATCACTTGCATAATTTAAGTTACGTAAAGCTTCTGAAATAAAAATGTTTAAATCCATTTTTTTACTTAATAAATACATGTAGTCTTTTTCAGATAATTTTTTATGCTTTAAAAGATATTCAATTTCTTTAATATCTTTTTTGTTAGAAGATATTAAATCTTCAATTACTTTTTTTGAATGTAACTTATTAACTAAAAAATCTTCAATATCTGCTAATTCATACTCTAAACTTTGAATTTTAACTGAACACTCTTTTTTTTCATATAAAAGATTTGTATTCATCTTTTTTTGATTAAGCATTTTTATCTGCTCATGAATTCTTTTAGATCGATCAATTAATTTTCTTTCCAATTCTAATTTAGTAGCATCACTATATTTGAAATTATTCATAATAAAAGTATCCAATATAAACTAATATTAATTTTATCAATTTATTACAATAAACTCAAATAGTATAAATTATTATTATATATCAAATTAATTAAAAAAATAAATAATTTAACTTTTATGGGAATAAAAAAACAGGGCTCCCGATTACGCCCTGCATAAAGTTCTTCTTAAAGAAATTATATGTAAAATCCACATTTGTCCAAAATAAATAGATTTTACCATTCCTAAAAGTCAAACCAGTTTTTATGCGTTTACTACATTTTATTAATTTAGAATCCAAATTTTCTTTCACATTTTAATTTCTAATATTTTAAACCATCACTTTCACTTTCTATACTCTGCTACTGGTCAACATAACATTTCTATACTCATAAAAATTTTGCTTTACTTTTTTAGATTTCAAAGATTAATCAAAAATTCACTTTCATCTAAATTTTTATTATTTAATTAACCGCACATATAAATTTTACAAAATTTTATAATTAATTTCAAAATATATTAATTTTAAGTATGACAAATATTATAAGATGTTTAATAAAGTATCTACATTTTTATGTGTTTAATATTTTTTCTTTAAAAAAAAAAAAAAAAAAAAAAAAAAAAAAAACAAAAACAAAAATAAAAAAAACGCACGCTAACACACAACAAAATTAATGAAACTAAAACAA
>JAIDMU010000132.1 GCA_029050415.1 Malacoplasma sp. | reverse complement strand
CTATTGAAGATTTATACAAAAAATATGTAATTTATGGTTCTGTTGACACAAAAAATTCAGGTTATTTGAAAGATGAAAAAATTAAGCAAACTTTTTTTTAAAAGAATTTTTTCAAATTTTCAACTTGATCTAAACTTTCCCATTCTGGATTTAAATCTTCTCTTCCAAAATGACCATAAACTGAAAAATTTGAAAAAATTGGAGTTTTTAATTTAAATTTTTCTATAAAAGATTTAATTGAAAAATCAAAAACTTGTTTTACTACTTCTGTAATTTTTTTAGTTGGATAATTTGATGTATTAAAAGTTTCAATTTGAAATGAAATAGGTGTGGGATGTCCAATAGCAAAATTTAATTCTACTTCACATTTTTTTGCAAGTTTTGCAGCAACAATGTTTTTAGCAATATATCTTGCAAAATAAGCACCACTTCTATCAACTTTAGTACAATCTTTACCACTAAAAGCTCCTCCACCATGTCTTGCAATTGTTCCATAAGAATCAACCATTATTTTTCTTCCTGTTAAACCTGTGTCACCAATTGGACCACCAATTGTAAATTTACCACTATTGTTTATAACTCTTTTAAAATCAAAATTTAATTTGTATTTTTCTACAACTTTATCAATTACATAATTACAAAAAGTTTGAATATTATTATTAGTTGCCTTTTCATCATGTTGAACACTCATAATTACAGTATCAATGATAGGATTTGATTCATTATTAAAATTTATTGTCACTTGTGATTTCATATCATGTTTTATAAAATTCACTTTTTTTTCTAAAATTATTTTTTCAGCAAATTTTAATAAATCATTAGCAATATTTATTGATAAAGGCATAAAATTTTTACACTCATCAGTAGCATATCCATAAACAATTCCTTGGTCACCTGATCCAATTACACCTAATTTTTCAACAGCATTAAATATTTCACTAGATTGAGAATTAACATTAGAAATAATTGTAAAATCAGATTCATCATATCCTAGTGGAAATAAAACTTTTCATGCCATTTTTACAAGATCAACATAGCCTTTTGTAGAAATTTCTCCACCAATCACAATCAACCTATTAGCAGCAAAAACTTCACAAGCAACTTTTGAATTAGGATCTTGTTTTAAGCATTCATCTAAAATAACATCTGAAATTTGATCACATATTTTATCTGGGTGTCCTCTACCAACTGATTCACTAGTTTGAAATTTTTTCAATTCACAAATAGACATAAAAAAATCCTTAATTTACATTTAATAAATATTTTAACAATTAAATAAAGTATTAAGTTTGAATTTATTTATTTTTTTAATATAGCATTAAAATTTTAGAAAATTTTTAAAACTAAATAATATCTTAATTGCTTGAATTTTTTATCAATTGATTAGTTATAATTAATTGATAAATGTATCATGTAATAAATTAATAAAAGAGAAATAAAATATGTCAGAAAAAAGAAATTGAGATGTCAAGTGAGATGATTTTGAAATTAAAAAAACTATTGAAAGTTCAAAATCAACTATTAGTTTATTAGAAAAGTCAATTGAAAATTCAAACGAAAGAAACAGAATGTCTTTAGAGAAAATAGAAAAATGAGAATTTGAATTAAATTTACAAAAAAATGAATTCTTAGAAATAAATGGCATTACTTTTGAAGAAGCTACTGAATACATAAATAATTCTTGAAATCCAGACAATGATTTTAATTTAGAACAATATAACTCAATCAAAAAAATTGAAGATAAAATCAGTGGTGAAAGATTTTATATTTATCAAAGAGAAAAATTAATTTATAAAAATAAATCAATAATTGAAGAAATTTATCAAAGAATTCAAGAATTAAAAACAAGTA
>JAIDMU010000131.1 GCA_029050415.1 Malacoplasma sp. | reverse complement strand
ATGTAAAAGTTAATGTTGTATTTTTAGATGATATAGACAAAAGAAATGAACCAAGAACTAGAGGTTGTTTTCAAATAAGTGAAAATTCATGAGGAATAAAGCAAATTTTTCAAGGTTCAAACACAAATTCTGGTGAAGATAAATTTTATCCTGGTGATGGTAATTGAAATGATGAATATGAAAACACTCTTTTTTTACAAATTCACAAAATAAAACCAAAATATATGGATTATAATGGCAATCAAATTGAAAATGACATAGATTTTATTTATGTTCCTGTTCTTTTAATACCTGAAAGTATTCAAATAAAAAAATATGCTGCAAGAAGTACAAATTTAAATATTGAAAACTAATCAATCTATAAATTTTTTGTAAATTATAATTATTTTATTAATTAAAAAATAGAATTATTATATGAATCAAAAAATAGCATTTTATCGTAAGTATCGTCCTACTTGTTTTAAAGAAATTGTTGGACAAAACTATATAGTAAAAACATTATTAAACACAATAAAAAATAATAAGCAAACTCATGCTTATATCTTTTCTGGTCCTAAAGGTGTTGGAAAAACATCAATTGCTAAAATTTTTTCTAAAGCATTAAATTGCTCGCAACCAAAAGATGGTGATTGCTGTAATAAATGTGAAAACTGTAAATTGATTAACGAAAATAAAGCAGTTGATTTAGTAGAATTAGATGCAGCTTCAAACAATGGTGTTGGTGAAGTTAGAAATATAATTGATACAATCGGGTATTTACCAAACATTTTAAAATATAAAGTTTACATAATTGATGAAGCTCACATGCTTTCAAATGCTGCATGAAACGCATTTTTAAAATTAATTGAAGAACCTCCTAAATATTTAGTTTTTATTTTTGCAACAACAGAACCTCATAAATTCCCGCCAACTATTATTTCAAGATGTCAAAGATATAATTTTTTAAAACTTAATAATGAAGAATTAAAAAAATATTTATTAGATATTGCCAAAAAAGAAAAAATAAAAATTAATGAATTAGCATTAAATAAAATTAGTGAACTTTCAGATGGTTCTTTAAGAGATGCATGTTCATTATTAGATCAATTAGATACTTACACAAATTCAAATATTGATATTAAAGATATTTATGATGTTTTTGGGCTATTAGATGTTAGTGAAAAACTGAATTTATTAAAATTTATTTGAAATAGTAATGTTGAACAAGTTATTAAAAAAATTGATGATTATGAAATTTTAGGAATTGATTTTTATCAACTGGCAATTGATTTTATTAATCTTTTGTATGATAAATTAATTTATGAAAGAACTAAAAATGTTAAGTTATTAAAGTTTTTACCAGCTGATAAAATTAACTTTTTAGAAATCCAACCTAAATTTATTATTAAGTGTTTAGAAGTTTGACAAGAAAATTTATCAAAAATTAAATTTGCTTCTAATCCTAAATTTTTCTTTCAATTAAGGTGCTTTGAATCATCTAAACTTTTTGAGTTTGATTATGACATTAATTTAACAAATAGTAGTTATGTTGATAAAAATGAAATTTCAAAAGAAGAAATTATTGAATCAGTTAAACCAACTCCTAAAAAAATAATTTCAGTTGATGAATCAACTATTAAAGAAACAGAAAAAAAAGATGTTATTGAACAAAAACCAATTAAAAAAGAAAAAAAATCTGAAAACAAAGATAATGCTTTTTTTGATGTTGATCCTATTTCTAAACCAGTGGTAGCAAAAGAGTTTGATGATTCTAATTTTAAGCAAGTAAAATTATCTGAAATTGGAATGCGAACAGTTTCAATTGCAAACAATAATATAAAAACAGAAAATATAAATTATGAAGAAAAAGAGAATAATCAGATTAACAATATAGTTGACAATGAAAAAGAAAAAAAAGATAAAAAAATTAATATTGTTGATAGTTATGTCAATGAATTTATTAAACTTAAACATCTTAATTTAGAAAAAGAAGACATTAGAGATGAATTTAATAT
>JAIDMU010000130.1 GCA_029050415.1 Malacoplasma sp. | reverse complement strand
CAAAGATACACAGAGAACCCCTGTCTCAAAATGCCAAAAATTCAAAAAAAATAAAATATACTATTAAAAAACAACTAGTGAATTAATATAAAAATATGAAATCAAATAAAAAAAACTGAAAACCTTCTTCTGACCATAAATACTTAATAATAGGGTATGGGAAATTTGGAAAAGGTTTTGCACAAAGACTTTTAAAAGAAGGTATAAAAGAAGGAAAAATTTTTATTGTTGACAAAAATAAAGAATCTTTAGAAGAAGCAAAAAACCATTTTTCTAATGTACTAGAAACAATTGTTACTGACTTTGATACACTAGATGCTGTTGATATCAATGAAATTAATATTGTTGTTATTGCAATGGCAGATTTGGAAGAATCTTTAATGATTGCAGCAAATTGTGTAAAATACCGTGATAAAAAATACATGGCAAAAGCAAAAAATGAAATTCATTTAAAATTATTAAAAACACTTGGAGTTGATGAAGTGGTAATCCCTGAAGAAGAAGTTGGTTCAAGATTAGCATTTAGATCATTATTTAAAAGTAATATTGAAATCAAAGACTTTGATAATGACTATGTAGTAATTCATATCAAAATGGAAAGTTTAAATAAATCAATTTCAGAAAAAACACTAGCAGAACTTAATATTAGATCTAAATATGAATGTAGTATTTTTGGAATAAAAAGAGAAGGCTTATTTTTTGTACCATCAGGAAAAGACCAAATAAAAAAGAATGATGTTGTAAGCATTGTTTGTAAAAAGAATGATTCAAAACAAATTTTAGAATTTTTTGGTTCATGAGATTAGTTAAGTATTAATTTAAATATCTAAAAATTATAATATTGCTTATTTTGTATATAAAAAATGTAAAATATTTTTATTATTTAAATATTTTTTAAAGGAAACTAAAATGAAATTAAATGTAACAATTGAAATCCCAAAACATTCAAATGTTAAATATGAATATGATAGAAAAACTAAACAAATTAGTGTAGACAGAATTTTATATGGAACTGAAGTTTATCCACAAAATTATGGTTTTATAAAAGAGGCTTTAGATTGAGATGGCGATGAACTAGATGCACTTGTAATTGCAGATCAATCTTTCATGCCTGGAGTAATTGTTCCAGTAAGAATCATTGGTGCTATGGAAATGATTGATGATGGAGAAACTGACACTAAACTAATTTCAGTAATTGATTGTGACCAAAGATATAAACACATAAATAACTTAAAAGATTTAGGAGAACATCGTATTAAAGAAATTCAAAACTTTTTTGAAACATATAAATTATTACAAAATAAAAAAGTAATCATTAAAGGGTTCAAAGATTCTCAATGAGCTCAAAAAGAATATCAAGAATGTGTGGAATTAATGAACAAATATGGTTCAATGAATAAAGATGATTTCATTTCAAAAATGAAAAAAGATCACCCTGAAAAATATAATGTATAAAAATTTAAATAAGATTTATAATAATTAATTGATTGTGTAATTCAAAATCATTGGAGAAAAAAATGAGTGAAAAAATAAAAATTGAAATAAATTTAAACACATATGAAAAAATTAAAAAAATATATGAACAATCAAAAGATGCTTATGAAAAAATGAATTTACTAAGCATTGATGATTTTATTACATATATTCTTGAAAATTTTTCTAATAGCTCTGTGCAATTTGATAAATTAAATGATCAAATGAAATCAATTATGGAGAACATAAATTTAGATAATCTTAATTTTGAAGATCTATTTAAAAGCATAGCAAAAACAAGTATGCAAAAAGGTAGTGACAAAAAAGAAGATGAACCTAAAAAAGAAGAAATTGATAGCGAAAAAATAAAAAATTAAATTTATTAATATTAAAAAATCAGAATTAAATCTGATTTTTTTTATTTTTGCATTTTTAATTCTTTTTTGATAGTTGGACAATTTTTAATTGCAGCAACATCATCTTTTAAAATTTTTACATCCTTTTCTAAGTTGTCTAATCTTTGTTCTACTTTGTCAAGTCTTTGTTCCACTTTATCAAGTCTTTGTTCTACTTTGTCTAATCTTTGTTCCACTTTATCAAGTCTTTGTTCTACTTTGTCTAATCTTTGTTCTACTTTATCAAGTCTTGTTTCGATATTATCTAATCTTCCAGTAATGACTACTAGTTGAGAACTAATAATTTTTAATTGATCAAAAACTTCTTTTGTCATATCTGTATCCATAATTATTTTTTTAATTTCTATAGAATTAAATTTAAATAAACACTCATTTTCATAAATTGAAATGTGTTCTTCTTTTTCTAAATCATCATATTC
>JAIDMU010000013.1 GCA_029050415.1 Malacoplasma sp. | reverse complement strand
ACTTTTGATTTTGTTCTTATTCTAATCAAAACAATTGCAGCAATTATAATTGCAGCTAAAGCTAAACATCCAATTACGATTCCAGCTATTGCACCAGCACTTAATCCATCTCCTGAATTTTGATTATTACCAGGATTATCTGGATTAGTTGGAATATCTATAAAAGGTGGAGTTTCATTACCAGTAAATTTAAAATTTTTTGTTAATTTATTATTCCCTGTAAATCCAACTGGTAAAACACCTTTTTCATCTGATGGGCTTTGTTTAATAGGAACTGTAATTTCTACTTCTAAAGTATCAGAATTAGTGTTTTTTAAAATAATATCTTCATTTTGAGGTATAAATTTCTTACCTTTAATAGTAATATCATTTAATAAATTTGTTATTACTCAACCTTTGTTATCTTCTTTTACTATTGCTTCAGCACTGTATTTACTTGTAATATCAGTTATTTGACTATCTTGTTTGAAACTTCAAACAAAATCATTTTTTGTAAAACCTACTACTTGAATATTTGAAACATATGTAACAGATCCATTATTTGTATCTGTATCACCAAAATTATTAGCATATGTAATTTCAGTTTGTAAACTTATTTCTCCAGTTTCATCATTCCCAGTTGCCCCAATAAACTTGATGTTGTCAGTTCATTTTTTATCAGTTAAAAACTTATCTAAACTATTTAAATTGTTATTTAAAGCTGATGGCATTACATCATTTAAAGATTCTGAATTTTGAACATCAGAAATAAAAGTTTCTAATGAAGAAAAATTAATATTACCAGTTTGTTGAAAATCTACATCATCTTTGTTAAAATCAGTGTCTTTAGATGATAATCAATTCCCTTCATTACCATCAATAGTTTGTTTTACTAAATAAAGATTATTGCTACTGTAAGTATTGAAATTTACATCTGATAAAGTGTAAGGATCTGCTTCAACATAAGAATCAGTTATAACATTATCAGTTGTAGTAGTGCTTCTCAAATCAATATATTTAGTATTTGTTAAATATTTACCATCTATTATTGTGTCTGCATCACTTCCTTTGCCAATTTCATATTCATTACCACTTAAACTAAAATACACAAAGTTTGATTCTTTATCATAACCAACAGAGTTAAATTCTCATTCTGCAACTTTCTTATTATCTCCTAAAGCTGTTAAATCATCAGCTTTAGGTCCAGAATCCACAATAGTAGTAGCAGATGTTCCATAATTCATAAAAATATCATATTTAACAGATGCAACAGTTTTTGCAGTACTGTCAATACTTACAGAGTAGTTTACAAATGATGCAAACATTGAATCATAACTATCTAATAAAATACCCATACTTTCACTAACAGTACCACCATTATTTACAGATCCTGTATTAAAAAATCTTTTAGTAATACTATTAAAATCAGGTAATGTAGATTCTGAAGAAGAACTTATATATCCTCTTTGATTAATAGCAGAATTAGCATTACCACTACGATTAACTACATTATAACTTGATAAAAAATTAAAGTTATCATCTGTAACTAGTACATAATAATTAAAGTTTTTATAATTAGAATTTAAAGTATTATTTGGAGAATTTTTTCCTGTAGCATATGATAAATCTGCAGAGTTATTAGATGAACTATAATAAAGTCAAAGACTAAAGTTAACTCCTTCAACATCACTAGGCATATATCCTAAAAAATAATCTAATGTATTAACAACCCCTTTATTTTGGTTTTTTGTAGTTCCAACAGGAATATTAACACTTTTTGGTTCTCCAAAACCTGTAGATTTTTTATCAAAAGAAATAATTTTAGTTGTATTTCTAGCACTAACAACATCATTTCCTGATGTAACAACTAATTCATCTGCAGAATTAAAGAAAATAAATGCAGACTTATCTTCAACATTTCTAATGATTTGATTTTGGCTTAATTCAGCACTACTTGGAACAATAATTGCACCTGAACTTATATCCAAACCAAATACTACTAAATTAGATAAAGTAGTAGTACTATCAACAGTAGTTTCTTCACCAAATAAAACAAATAAAATATTTTTACTTTCAAGGAAAGCAAAATTAACTACTTTATATTTGCTTATATCAGTAACACTTTTAACAGTGCTATAGTAAGTTTTTAATAATTGATTATCAGTTAATTTATGACTTCACAGCAATAAACCTGCATAAGTTGTAACTGTAATAGTCTGTTTATTTGCAGTCATACCAACAGTTGCACCACCTGCTTTTGCAGTTCCTGCTTGATTATTATCTGGTAAAGGAATAGTAACATTTACTGGTGAAACATTATTGTCTTCATAAGAGACAATATAATCTCCAAAACTTTTAATAGAAACATCAGAAACAGCCAAAGCATCTTCTGGATTTACTGTTGTAGTTGCAGCATCATTTAAAGATTTGTTAACTAATGATATTGAATTATTAGAATTGTTTAAGGTTGCTAACCCAATCGGTAAAGCAACTAGAGGAAAAGAAAATAATGAAAATAACATTTTCTTATTTAATTTCTTTTTCATATTTAAAATAAATACCTTTCAAAAAATTTAAAAATTTGCTCAAAAAACTAAAAAAATATAATTAAATTGTAAAAAAAAAAAAAAAAAAGGAAAATTTTAATAAAAAAAAATTTAATTTTTTTAAATTTTTATATTTTTAAAAATAAA
>JAIDMU010000129.1 GCA_029050415.1 Malacoplasma sp. | reverse complement strand
TTTATTAAAGCAATGGGTGAATGATGTTTATAAAATAGGTAAAAATTCTATGTTTTAAATTCATCTTATTATGAAGATAATTTAAAGAAATTAATCTTGAATTTTTTTGATCATTTAAAAATATTTGTTTCATTTTTTTATTAAAGTCTTCTGAAAGAATTGATATGGCAGTTTCAAAATTTATAACAAGACTTCGGTAATCCAAATTATTAGTTCCAATTAAACATTGATCATTATCTATAATTATTGCTTTAGAATGTAAAAAACCAAAATATTCATATATACGAATATCTGCTTTCATCATTTTTTCATAATATGATCTATTACTTGTTATGATGAATTTTTTATTATCAGGATGATGAGGGACCATAATTCTTACATCTACACCCTTATAACTTGCAAAAATTAAATTATTAATAATTTCATTTGGTATTAAAAGATATGGTGTGAATATTCAAATTGATTTTTGTGCTGCAGAAATTTTTGACATAATAATTTGTTGATAAACATATATATCAAATTCAGGAGAAGAATTTATGATTTGACAAACATCTTTGCCATTGGCTTTGTGAATTTTAAAATCTTTGTAAAAATTTTCATTATTATCTTTTTTGTTGTAACCAGTGTAGTTAATTCAGTCATTACAAAATCTTAAATTTAATGAATTTACTATTTCACCTTCAATTAAAAAATTTAAATCTTTTCAATTGTCTGTATTTTTTTTTAAATTTAAGTATTCATCACCTATATTTGAACCACCAGTAATGCAGTATTTATTATCAACTATTACAAGTTTTCTATGGCTTCTAAAGTTAGTAATAGATGTATATCTATTAAATCCTTGTGGATTAAATTCTCTAATTTCAATTCCATTTTTTTTAAGAAATTTTAAGTTTGATTTATTAAATCTTTTGTGACTACCAACTCAGTCATACATGAATCTAATTTTTATTCCTTCTTTTGCTTTTTTGTACAATTCAAAAAGAAGTAAATAAAATCATAAACAATCTGAAATTATATAAAACTGAATATGAATAAATTTTTTAGCTTGTCTTATAGTTTTTATAGTTTGTTCAAATAAGTCTGATTGATCTAAAATTTTTATTTTATTGTTTTGATATATTGGTGAGTTCATATA
>JAIDMU010000128.1 GCA_029050415.1 Malacoplasma sp. | reverse complement strand
ATATACTGTTAATTATTTTTTTATTTTTATACTACTTTAATAAATACAATAATTAATTTTGAGTTTTAGCAAAGTTATATAATGTTTTAATTAATGTACCTTGCCCCATGTTTTTCACATCTGTAGTCATTGCAACATCTAAGTGTATATAATTTACTCCATGTGTAAATTCTACTAAGAAGCATGCTGCACTTGAACTACCTGCTCTTCTATCATTACTATTACAGTTTGCTATATCTGCAACTTTTGAATCTAATTGTTTTAAATAGTCTTCATGTAATGGTAGTCTTCAAACATACTCACCAGATTCATAAGCAGTTTTTTTAAATACTTTTCAATCTTTGTCATCAGTTGCTCAAACACCTGAATAGGTATCTCCTAAAGATACCATCATTGCTCCTGTTAAAGTAGCAATATCAACTAATTTAGTTGCTCCATATTTTTTTACTGCATATGATAAAGCATCTGCTAGAACTAATCTACCTTCTGCATCTGTATTATCAATTTCAACTGTTTTACCAGAGTGTGACACAATAATGTCATCTGGTCTAATTGCTGTAGCTCCTGGCAAATTTTCTGTTAAAGCTGCAATTGCTACAACATTGGTTTTAATATCATTTTTTGCTAATGCATAAACTGCAGCCATAACTGATGCTGCACCTGACATATCAAATTTCATTCAACGCATATATGACATAGTTTTAATGTTCATTCCACCCGAATCAAATGTAATACCTTTTCCTACATAAGCATATTTTTCACTGGATGATGAATTATTTAAATATTCAATGCATAATAATCTAGGTTCTCTAATACTACCAGCATTTACTCCTAATAATAAATTCATCCCTTCTTTTTTAAGTTCTTGTTTATCTAAAACCGAAATCCGAACCTTATCAGAAATATCTTTAAATAATTTCTTTACTTCTTCTACAAAAGATTCTGGATAAATTTGACTGCTTGGTCTATCTTGTAAATTTCTACAAAAATATTGTGCATCACTAATCACAATAGCTTTTCCAATAATATCTTTGTATTTTTCACTAACGGTGTATTTTAAACCATATCCTGGATCAACCTTTTGTTTCATGGTAAAAGGAATTTTTTGATTAAACCTAAAAGCCACTACTAGAACAGTAAGTAAGTTTTCAATTTCAGATTCTGATGTTAATGCAAAAACTTCAATGAAGCTTTTTAGATCAACTTCAATGTCTTTTTTAAAACCAGATGTAGCTCTTCTAATATAGTCATCAATTCTTGGTAAGTCTAAATCCTTTTTATCTACTAAAAAATAGATAACATTGTCTTTTTCTAATGTTTCATATTTCTTTTTCTTTTCAGAATTTAATGGATCATTAACATCTAAAGCTTTAAATATTACATACTTTCTTTCTAAACTTTCCATATTTTTTCCTTTTTTTATTCATACACTTATAAATATGATTAAAGCATAAAAGTAAAAGTATTAATTAAAAAAAATAAAAAAATTTTTTCACAAAAAAATATTTATTAAATAAAAATTTACAGTTTTTTGATAT
>JAIDMU010000127.1 GCA_029050415.1 Malacoplasma sp. | reverse complement strand
AACCATAATTCTGCAATAGTTCATAATTGAATAAATAATGATATTTTAAATATTTATAAAAAAGCAACACTGGCTTTTTTTGATATTCTTAACTTTACTTTAACACTAATATTTTCTTTTGCAGGTTTGATTATTTTATTTTGAGGTATTGCATTAATAGTTTTTACTCTTGCAATCATTTTACTTTTTGTTCCTTTAATTTTTAACAAAAAATTAGTATCATTAGGTCAAAAATTTGGAATGGATAATCAAAATTATTTTTCAAAAATTTATAAAAATACAATTGGTATTAGAAATTTATTTTTCTTAAATAGAGTTGACATAATTGTTGAAAATATTAAAAGAGATTCTAATGAATTTAAAAATAATAAAATTAACTTTTTACTAAATCAGTACAAAATTATTTGAATTTTAATGTTGTTATCAATTTTAGGTCAAATATTAGGAATTATTTTTAGTGCAATTTTTTGTGTGGTTTATTGACCAAACAGCACTAGTACAGTTATGAATCCTGCATCTTTATTTTCTGTTACTTTTTTAGTTGGTAATGTATTTGGTTCTTTCCAACAACTTTTTGGAACTTTTACAGGTTTTTTTACTGGCAAAGCTTTAATAAATAAAAATATTTTACCAAAGCAAGATTATGGATATATTTTTAATGATGATTTAGAAGATTTTAAATATTGGGAATTGAAAAATTTATCATTAACTTATGAAAATAAAAAAATTTTAGAAAACATTAATTTTAAATTTGAAAAAAATAAAAAATATTTAATACATGGAGATAGTGGTAGTGGAAAATCTTCAATTATTAAAATTATTTTAGGAATTAATCAAAATTTTAAAGGTGATGTTTTTTGAAATAAAAAAAATTTAAAAACAATTAATCATAAATTAATTAATAGTTCTTCAAGTTATGTGATTAATGAAGGACATTTATTTGATGAAACATCAGCTATTAATAATATCACTTTATTTGATACTAATGTAGATAATAAAAAATTGAAAGAAGTTTTAAATTTAAGTAAAGTGGATTTTATTGATGATTTATCAAAAGAAATTTTTAAATCAAAATTTTCAACAGGTCAACTTCAGAGATTAAATATAGCAAGACATTTATATGAAAATAAAAACATTATTATTTTTGATGAAGCTTTAAGT
>JAIDMU010000126.1 GCA_029050415.1 Malacoplasma sp. | reverse complement strand
ACTTTTGATTTTGTTCTTATTCTAATCAAAACAATTGCAGCAATTATAATTGCAGCTAAAGCTAAACATCCAATTACAATTCCAGCAATTGCACCAGCACTCAACCCATCTCCTGAATTTGAATTATTATCAGGGTTGTTTGGGTTATCAGGTAATTCAACAAAAGGAGGAGCTTCAGTTCCTGTAAATCCTGAATATTTAATAGTTTTTACATTTTGATTTGCAGGGAATCCAACTGGCAAAACTCCACTATTATCATTCATGTCTTTTTTAATTGGAACTGTTATAGTTACTTCTAAGCTATCAGATTCAGGATTTTTTAAAGATATCATGTTTGGAGTTACAGAAACAGCAACATTTTTAATTGTGAAATTTTGCAATAAATTTTCTACAACTCAACCTACATTATTAGTTTCAACAATTTTAGCAGCACTGTAATCAGTTTTAAAAGTTTTTACTTTATCAGCATTATCATCTACATAAGTCAAAGAAAAATCATTAATTGTAAATCCTTTTGTTTGAATATCAGAAACATATGAAACATTTCCATTTGGTACATCATCACCAAAATTATTAGGATAAGTAATTTCAGTTGTAAAACTTATTTCTCCTGTTTCATCATTTCCAGAAATATTTTGAAATTTAATGTTATTAGCTAAATTGTTTGCTTCTAAATATTCATTTAAATCTGTTGGTTTAATATTACTTGGCATTATGTTATTTAAAGCAGTAGAACTTTCTAAATTTTTAGATAAAGTTTGTAGTGAATTAAAATTAATATTAGAAGTTTTAGTAGGTTTAAAATCTTCAGCATCATCATTAAATTTATCTGTATCAGTACTTAATCATTGCCCACTGTTACCGTCAATAGATTGTTTTACTAAATAAATATTTTTAGTATCTGAATAAGTGTTGAAGTTTACATCAGATAAAGTATATGGATCTGTTTCAATATATGCATCTGATGAAACTCTTTTATCATCAGCAGTTTCATTTTTTAAATCAATGTATCTTGTATTTGTTAAGTACTTACCATTAGCACCATCTTTATCTTCTTCTCCACTTAGACTGAAATAAACAAAATTAGATAATTTATCATATCCAACAGAACTAAATTCTCAATTACCTACTGTAACATCATTTTCCAAACCAAGTTTTTGACCATCTTTTTCTACTGGTTTTAAATCATCTTTTGATGGACCAGTAGTAGTGTTCCCAGGATTTGCAGTATCTTCATTTTCATAATTCATGTATATTTTTCTTTGGCTACTAGTGTAATTAACAGTTGGAGTTTCTCCTCCTGTTAAATCAATTGACATAGTCATAAAAGAAGAAAACATTGAATCATAACTATCTAATAAAACTCCTATAGTGTTAGTAGAACTATTTTCATCCCCAGTACTAGTTGTAACAAAAAATCTTTTTTCTACATCACTGAAACTTGGCATGCTAGAATCAATACTCATATAACCTCTATAATAAGTATTTGTACCAGGTTTTAAGTTTATTACATTAAATGCACCAATTGGTGAAAAATCATCTTTAACTGCTAATACATAATAGTTAAAAACACCACCAGAACTTTGTGATTGTCTTCTTGGTTCATCATTATTACCTGTAGCATATGAAAGTATTGGAGAAACCGCCCCTTTAACTACACTACTATATAGTCAAATACTAAAATTAATACCTTTAACACTACTTGGAATTAATCCTAATAAATAATCAGTTGTTTTAGCTGTACCAGAAATATTTCCAAAATTATTTACATCTGCATCATTTCCTTTTACATTGTTGAAGCCAGATTTTTCATCAAAAGACATAATTTTTAATGAATTTTGTACATCTGAAACTAAATTACCAGAAGTGATTACTAATTGATTTTCAGTATTAAAGAAAATAAAAGCAGAATTATTTCTTGCTCTTCCAATAACTTGACTATCATTTAATTTTGCTTCTTCAGGAACAACAATTTTACCAGAATTAATATCTAGACCAAAAACAACTAAGTTTGAAGTTCCAGAATCTGATACATTGCCAAATAAAACAAATAAAATCTTTTTACTTTCTAAGTAAGCAAAGTTAATTACTTTGTAACTACTAATATCATTCAAAGATAAAACGTTTTCATAATAAGTTTTTAATAGTTTGTTTTCAGTTAATTTATGACTTCAAAGTAATACACCAGAATAAGTTGTAAGTGTAATTGTTTGTTTATTTGCAGTCATCCCAACTGTAGCACCACCTGATTTACTAGTTCCTTGATTTGCATCAAACGGAGGAATAATAACATTTGCAGGAGATATATTACTATCTTCATAAGAAACTATGTAATCACCAAAGCTTGAAATAGAAGTATCAGCAACTGGTAAAGCGTCTTCTAAATTTATAGAAAAATCTGTTGTAGATTCATTAACATTTAAAGACTTACTAATAAAATGAACTGAATTGTTAGAATTACTTATGGTTACTAACCCAATCGGTAAGGCAACTAGGGGAAAAGAAAACAATGAAAATAACATTTTCTTATTTAATTTCTTTTTCATATTTAAAATAAATACCTTTCAAAAATTTAAAATTTACTCAAAAAACTAAAAAAATATATTTCAATTTTAAAAAAAAAAA
>JAIDMU010000125.1 GCA_029050415.1 Malacoplasma sp. | reverse complement strand
ATTAGTGAAATAAAGAGTAAATCAAGTAATTAACTCTTTATTTTTTATTTATTTAGAAAATTGAGTTTAAAAAACTTAGTAAGAAACTTTGTCTTTTATAGGTTTAATTAAAATTACCAAAAAAATATAATTATTTTTTAATTTTATTTTGTATACTTTAATATAAAAGAAATTAATATTTTTTATATATTAGTTTTTGATTATATATTTTTGTGAATAAAAGGTTAATGAACTAGAGGTAAAAAGTTTATGGCTAATAATAAGACTGTTGTTGATAGAATTTTAGACTCAGTAGATGCAAATGACTACATGAAAAAAAGAAAAACAACATTTAATAAAGAAAACTACCTATTAAATAATGATGAAAATGATTATCATCCTAGAAGAGATGAACAACCTAGAAGAGAATCAATCAGAGCGGAACAAAACACTACTCCTTTAATTATAAAAAAAGAAGATCAATATTATTTTGGAGACAATAATTCTGTTAGTAGAAAATCACACGAAGAAAGAACTAATCAAAACCTTCCATCTGTGACACCACAACAAAATCAAATTGTTAAAACTCAAAGTAGCTTAGATAATTCTAAAATAAAAATAAAAAAAGAAATGAACACTTTACAAGACATAAATAATTCAACTCTTGTTCATTTGTTGTCTAATCGTGAAAAAACATTCTCTAAATCTTTTAGTGTAAAAATAATTGGTGTTGGGGGTGCAGGTAATAATATAGTTAAATATATGGTAAATTCCCAAGAATGACCAGATTTTTGTGACATTATAGCTTTGAATACTGACTATGTTGCATTAAGTAATTTGGGTGAAAATTTAAGAAATATTTTCATTTTAGGTGCTGAAGAACTTAATGGTAATGGTTCTGGTGGAAACCCAGATACTGGTAAAAGAGCTGCAGAAGCAGATATAGAAGTATTAAAAACAATGCTTGAGGGCACTGATGTTTTGATTTTAGTGGCAGGTTTAGGAAAAGGTACTGGTACTGGTGCAACTCCAATTATTGCAAAAGCTGCTCAAGATTTGGGTATTTTAACAATTGGATTATTTAACTTACCATCAATTGGTGCTGAAGGTGAAAAAACATATTCTAATGCTCTATTAGGATTACAAAATCTTGCTTATTGCTGTAATGGTTTAACAACAGTAAATAATGACAAAATAATTAATGTTGATAAAGAAAAAATGTCAATTAAAAGAGCATATGAAAGTGCTAATAAATATATAAAAACAATTGTTGAAGAAATTATAAATATTATTACAGTTCCAAGTGATATAAATGTTGATTTTGCTGATGTTAGAAACTTCTTTGAAGATAAAAATGGTTTTTTATTCATGAGAATAACAGCTACTGATTATACAAAAGATGGCATTAAAGATGCAATTGAAACAGGTATAAAAACTGGATTTAGTGATATTAATATTAAAAATTCTGAAAAAGCATTGATTAACTTTAAATTAAATGAAAATGTTCCAAGTTATGTTTTAGAAAACACAAGAAGTGCTTTAAAAGAAATTGTTGAATCAGGAAATGTAAATATTGTCCATGGTGTTGCATATAATGATGTTTTTGAAGATGCTGAAATTAATGTTTTGTTAACTGGTACTTTTGAATTAAGTGATATTGAAGATGTTCAACCAAAACTTCCAAGTGAAGATAAAGAATCTAGTAGTTCAAGTAGTTCTTCTTCAACAAGTTCTATTTATGATACTTTAAAAGAAATGGAAAGCAATAAATCAGAACTTCCTTCTTGAGCTGATACATATGAATCAAAAAGTATTCAAAGTTCATATCCAAGTACTACAAAGGTTTTAGGAATTCAAGATGAAGATACTGAAGAAATTCCATTTAACAACAATTCTTCTAGAAGAGAAAATTCTGGTAGATATTCTCAAGAATATGGATCTCCAAGATATAATCAATATAATCGTCCAAGATATTATGATGATTATGAAGAAGATGACAATTACTATGGTTCTAGAAGAAGCAAGAAGAAAAAAAGATCATTATTTGATAGAATTTTTAGAAGAAATAGATAAGCAAAAATCTTATGCAAATAAAGCATAAGATTTTTTACTTGACATATTAACTAATTTACCCATATTTATAAATAAATTTAAATATTTTATAATTAAGTATAAGTTTTTATTTAATTAGGTAAAAAATGAGTAAATACAATTTAAATATGATGGGTTTACTTTCTGATAATCAAAACTTTAATTTTTATAGAGGTTGAGATGATTATGATGATTACTATGGTAGACCATACCCACCACCTCCCCCAAGAGATAGATATGATTATGGACCACCAAGAAGATCTAATAATAATTGAAGACCAACTTATTCTAAAAGAGATAGAAAAAAATATGATGATATTGAACCAAAGGATTCTGCTCGTTTTATTTTTAATTTATTTAAAAGATTAACAGAATTTTTTCTTATTATCACTGGATTAGCATTTTTTGTTACTTCAATATGTTATTTATTAATTGGTGCTTTAAGTTCTAGCCAAATTCAAACTATATCTAAATATTATTTTATTGATATTACAACAATGAGTTGAGTTTTTGGTTCTATAGCTGGTATTATTACAGGTTTTTTATTTTTAATTCTTTTTATTTTACAAAGAATTAATAAAAGAGGTTGGTTAAGAAAAACTCCATTAAAAGTACACATAACTTGGTTTTTATCGTTTGTTATAATTACTTTACTTTCAATCTATTTTTTATTTGTAGTTTCTTCAAATTCTTGATCAACTACTTTAAAACAACCCTTTGCTAGCAATTTCACTAATTCTGATGTAGAAAAAATATATACTACAATTACAGAACAAGTTAAAAAAGCTACAGAAAATGATTTTATGAAAAAACTAATTGATGCTTATTGTAATAATTCAATTGGAATTATTGCAACTGGTGCAATTTCAATTGGAGTTGATTTATTTATAGTAATAGTAGCAAGCATTTATTTTAGAGGAATCAATGATGTTTTAGATGATTCTTATGATTATTTTGATTCAATGTATCGAAGATAATTTATTTTATTGTATAAAAAATACTCGCATAATAGTGAGTATTTTTTTTATTTTTAATAAAGAAAATTTTTGTTATTTTTTAAGTTAGACCATAAATTTTTTTAATTTGAATTAACTTGAAATAAAG
>JAIDMU010000124.1 GCA_029050415.1 Malacoplasma sp. | reverse complement strand
AATGATACTGCGAACACCTATATCTATACTCGTAATATCGTCGGCAGCGTCATATGTGTATAAGAGACATGTTGACTATTTATCTAAGAACAAAATTCTTCCACAATGAAATTCATTTCTTCCATATGTAGTTCCCTTACCAAAATTTAGGTTTCTAGCTTGTGGAGTTTACCGCGTTTCATACAAAAAATTTCTTTTTTGCTCGTCTCTGTGGCACTTTAAATACTTAACCATGGATAAATCTTTAGGTTAAAGTAAAGTCATAAGCTTTTAAACTTCCAGATTTTATTTTTTATATATCTGCACAAACACTACTATCATCGCAGATAGTGCTAGCATGGACTTTCCTCTACTTTACAAATAGCAGTCAACTATCATTAACACCATTATTATTATATTAAATATCTTTATCTAATAATTTATTTATTGCTTGTTTAATGCTATAAAAATCTAGTGGTTCAGACACTCCTTTTGCAAGTTGTGCATATCTCACTGTGTTTTGTTGATCAATAACAAAAACTGAACGATAAATAATATTAGCATGCAAAATATTAACACCATAGTCTTTTGCAAATTTATGATCTCTGTAATCAGACAACATAAAAATATTTTTGATGTTGTTTGCACCACATCATTTATTAAATGCAAATACTAAATCAGCACTCACATTTAATAAATATAATCCTTCAACATTTCCATACTCTTCATGTAATTTCTTTGTTTGTAAATCACATACACCTGTGTCAATTGAAGGAAAACAAGAAATTACTTTAATTGAATTCCCAAAATCTTTTAAGCAAACATCATCAATTATTCTTCCATCTAATTTTGCTAAGCAAAATTCAGGAGCTTGTTGACCCACAATTATCGGTTTAGTTTCTAAAGTTATTGGTTTAGTTAAATCTACTTTCATTTTTTCTCCATATTAAGACTTATTAGAAATTTAATTATAAATTTTAATAATTAAAATATTTAATAGAATTTAAAACAAATGCAAAAAATAGCTTATTAAAAATTCTAAATAATTAAAAATAGTTAGTTCTAAAGC
>JAIDMU010000123.1 GCA_029050415.1 Malacoplasma sp. | reverse complement strand
ATTTAATATTTTTTAATATCTTTGTATATTATTATATTTATATGTAATAAGCAAATATTAAAATAAAAAATCAATTAAACAATTAAGGAAAATACAGTTTTATGGAAACAGTAGCAGTTAGAGATATATTTAAAGATTTTCAAATTTTTAAAAGTGTAAAACTAATGGGATGAGTTAGATCAAATAGAGATAATGGTTCAATTGGTTTCATTTCTTTTACTGATGGAAGCAGCATTCACTCAGTTCAACTAGTTTATAAAAATGGAGAAACTACAAATTTTGAAGAAGCTAAAATAACTAGAACTGGAAGTGCTATTTTAGTTGAAGGTGAAGTAGTTGAATCAAAACAACCTGGTCAAAATTTTGAAATAAAAGTTACTAATTTTATTTTATTGAAACAAGCTGATGAAGATTATCCTCTTCAAAAAAAAGAACATGGAAATGAATTTTTAAGATCAATTGCACATCTTAGAGAAAGAACAAATAAATATGGAACAATTATGAGATTAAGAAGTGAATTAGCTTTTGCTGTTCATAATTTCTTTCACCAAAATAATTTTGTGTGATTAAGTTCACCAATAATTACTTCTAATGATGCTGAAGGTGCTGGTGAAAATTTTGTTGTTGATTCTAAAACAGTGAAAAATTTTTTTAATAGAAGTGCAAACTTAACAGTATCTGGACAAATGCATGCTGAAGCTTATGCACTTGCATATAAAAGAGTTTATACTTTTGGTCCAACATTCCGTGCTGAAAAATCTAATACTAACAGACATATATCAGAATTTTGAATGATAGAACCAGAAGTTGCTTTTTGTAATCTAGAGCAATTAATGTTTTTAATTGAAGAATTTATAAAATATTTAATTCGTTTTACTTTAAAGAATTGTAAAGATGAAATGAGTTTTTTAAATAAGTTATCAAACAATACATTATCTGAAAAGCTATTAGGTATTCTTCAAGAACCATTTGAAAAAATAACTTATAAAAAAGCAATAGCTATTTTAAAAACTGATATTGCAAATAATAAAGTTAAATTTGAAAATAATAGTATTTTCTTTGGTATGGATTTAAATAGTGAACATGAAAAATATTTATGTGAAAAAGTATATAATAAACCATTGTTTATTTATGACTATCCAGCAGATATTAAAGCATTTTATATGAAAATGAATGGTGATGGTACAACTGTTGCTGCATGTGATTTGCTTGTACCAGGAATAGGTGAGATTGTTGGTGGAAGTGAAAGAGAAAATGATTTCAACAAGTTACTAAAAAAATGTGATAAATTACGTATGAACACAAAAGATATCCAATGATACTTAGATTTAAGAAAATATGGATATTATAAATCTGCAGGTTTTGGATTGGGATTTGAAAGATTTTTAATGTATATAACTGATAGTGAAAATGTTAAAGATGTAATTCCTTTCCCAAGATCTTATGGTTCACTAGATTTTTAAAACTTTTATTAGGTAGATTATGAAATTAAAAAATAAACTTCATTTGATTCCAAACATTTTGTCAATTTCAAGAATTTTTTTAACAATAATTATTGTTATTTTAATGTTTATAGAATCACATGAGGTTTATTCTTTTTCGATTGATAATCTTGGTTTACAAACAAAAGTAAGTGTAACATTTTTAATAGCAGGAATTTTATTTCTATTAGCTTGCTTAACAGATTTTTTTGATGGCTTTTTAGCAAGAAAATATAATTGAATTAGTGATTTTGGAAAAATTTGAGATTCAATTAGTGATAAAGTTTTGACAAATTTAATTTATATAAGTTTAACAATTCTAAACTTTATTCCTTTCTATTTTGTTTTAATTATGATTTTTAGAGATTTTGTTATAGATGGTTACAGATCTTTTTCGTCCAAAAATGGAATAGTTGTTCCTGCTAATTTTTTTGGAAAAATTAAATTTGTTGTTCAAGTAATTTCAATTATTATTATTTTTTTTGTTTTTAATTTTAAAGGAAGTTATCAAACAAACATAGTATCATATTATTTAATTCAAAATTTATTTGTGATATTATCCACAATTATTTCATTAACTTCTGGAATAATCTATATTATTG
>JAIDMU010000122.1 GCA_029050415.1 Malacoplasma sp. | reverse complement strand
AATTTAAACCCATGGAAAAATAATTGTTTGTTTCTAACAAACTAAATTTATTTAATATTTTTTAAAATCTCTTTTTTTAAAAATTCAAAGACCTTCTTATCAAGCACTTCTCTTTTTACTGAACTATAAATAGAAAAATCATCTCTAATTTCAGATTCTTTTGTTTTTGAATTAGCTAATATATTTTTAATTTCAGAATCCATATCTTTATCAGTTACTTCAATTTTTTGTTCATTTGCATATTGTTTCAAAGCAAATTTAATTTTAATGTAATCTTTTGCTTGCTTTTTTTCTTCATCAATTAATTTTTCTTTAGTAATAGCACCTTTACCACCACCAATTAATTTAATAAATTCATCTAAACTAACCACTTTTCCAATTAAAGATAACATTAATCTAGAAATGAAAATTTCAGCAACATTAATCACTAATTTTTCATGAATTTTAACTGAATCTGGAACCATTTCTACCAATTGCTTAGACAAAACATTTTGAATTGCATTATCTAAGTTAGTATCAATATTTTTTTGGATTTGTTCTTCTAAATGTTTTTTATAATTTGCAACTGTTGTTACATCTTTAATATTTAGTGACTTAACAAATTCATCATTTAATTTTGGAGTTTCAATTTCATTAACCACATTTACTTTGACTTCAAATTTTGCTTTTTTACCTTTTAAATTTGGTACATGATAATCTTTTGGAAAAGTGACATTAACATCTTTACTATCTCCTGCTTTTAAACCAATTAGTTGGTCTTCAAAATTATCAATAAATGATTTAGACCCCAGTTTTAATTCATAATTTGTAGCCTCTCCACCATCAAATGCTTTATTATCAACAAAGCCTTTGAAATCAATAACTACCATATCACCTTTTTTAGCAGGTCCATTTTTAGGTGCCATCATTTCATTTTTTGAAAGCTCTTGATTAATTGCAGCATCAACCATTTCTTTACTAACCTTTGTAACTAATCCATCAGCTTTTAGTTCTTTAGTATTTTTAACTTTAAATTGTGGAAATTTAGCAAATGAAATAACAAAATTAATTTTTCCTTTTTCTTTGTTTTCTGGTTTTGATTCTACTGGTTCAAAATCACAAATATCATCACTAATTTTTTTAAATTCATTTTGATCAACTAATCACTCCTCAGATTTTTCTTTAGCAACATTCAAAGCTTTAATAAAACAATTTGTTTCATTAATGTTTTTTTTAGCAATTTCTAAAGGAACTTTTCCAGGTCGGTATCCTGGTAGTTTTAAATTTTTTGATGCTTTTAAAATTTCTTTATTCAAAATTTCTTCTCATTCATTTTCTGAGAATTCAACACCAAAAACTGCTAATTCTTTTTCATTTTTTACAGATGTAATTTTCATGAAACTTTTCTCCTAATTAAATAAGATTTATTTTTTATACTTTAATATCTTAATAT
>JAIDMU010000121.1 GCA_029050415.1 Malacoplasma sp. | reverse complement strand
GATTTAAATAACTATTTAGCAAATGCTTTTAAAACAGATCAATTATCAAATTTAGTAGCTACAGCAACTGACTATACATTTAGAAATGTTTCAGTTTCATATGTAACAAATTCAGCTGATTTTAAAACTTGATCTTTCAAAGTTAAAGTAGTTCCAATTAGTGGTCATGCTTGAACTGATGGAACTAAAAATGAAGTTATTCTTACTGTTGTATTTTCTAACTTTATAAATAGAGAAAAAGTATTACAATTACCACAAGCTTTTAATAGTGACATTGTTTATAATAGCAACTTTGACTGATCAATTGGATATTACTTAAATTGAAGTAATATTAATAAGTTTTTAAATCCAAACTTTACAATTGGTAGATTTATTACTAATAGACAAGCTTGATATGATGAAGCTTTAGCTTACCAAAAATATTTACCAGATCAACTTATTAAAAGTTATTCAAGATACAACCCTAATGTAGAAGTTACTTCTTATGAATTAGGAACTATTAGTAGTGATGAATTTAGAGGTTTAGCTACTAGATATACAATTAATGCTCAAGTTAGACCTAAGAATGGATTCTTCTGAGCTGATGGTACAAATGAAAATAAAACAATACCACTAAGTTTCTTTAGTGCAAACACTTGAAATGGTTCATCTTGATTTGGACAAACTAATAATGTTTCAGATGCAAACAATCTTATTGAAAATAACTGAAATGGTAAAACTCCAACAAACACATGAGTTTCAAACAAAATATTTAATACTACTGTGTTTGATACAACAATTAAATATGGTTCAACTAATAGAACTTTAAATATGGGAGAATGTCGTGAATTAATTATTAAACACGCAAGAGCAGATTTACAAGAATCTTTCCCTGATTACTATGTAGTTAAAATGAGTGAACCAGAACCTACAAGAAGTGGTGATAAATACTCACCTTGAAAATTCAGAGTAACTTTATCTAAAACTCTTGATGGTAAAACTGATAGAGTAGAATTTGATGGTTTTGTATTCTTATCAAAATAGTTAAATAAATTTAATATATTAAAAAAATCTCCTAACAGGAGATTTTTTATTTGTATTTTTTAAAATTTATTTTAATTAATAATTAATTAGATTCATATTTATTTTTTGCAATATGTCATACTGCTTTAGTTGCATCTGCACATGCTGTAATAATTGTGTTGGGTTTGCAATTATAATGAGTTGCGTCACCAATAGCATAAATATTTTTATGACTTGTTTTTTGGTTAATATCTATTTTATATTTTCCTTTTTCTTTTTCTAAATCATTTAATATTTTTATATTTATTGGATTAGCTATTTGACCATATTGAACAATTAAACAATCAAAATTTAGTATTTCTTTTTGATTATTTTCATTATGACTAATTGTAATTGATTTATTTGCTTCATCAAATGCAACTATTTCATAATTAAGTTTTTGAACTATTTTATTTTTCTCTAATGAATCAATCATAAATAAGCTTGATCTATATTTATTTCTTCGGTGAACTATAGTGACATCTTTTGTTATATTTTCTTCAACAAAATAGTTTGCCCATTCAACTGCTGAGTCACCACCACCTAGAACTATTATTTTTTTATTTTTGTAAACACTAGCGTTCAAATCAATTGAATAATTAATTAATTTGCTTATAATTTCTTGATTATTAATTTCTAGTTTTCTTGGATTAAATGTTCCATTACCTGTTGCAATTATTATTTTTTCAGCTAAAAATTCTTCTTGATTTGTTTCAAATAAAAAATAAAGATTATTTTGAAAATTTATTTCATAAATATTTTTTATATCAATATTTGTTTTAATGTTTGAATTTTCATATTTATTATTTTGCTCAATTAATTTTTTAATTACTTCACTTGATTTTATTTCTGGAAAACATGGAAAATCATAAATAAATTTATTTGGATATAATTCAATAGGTTGTCCGCCTAGTGATGATCTTTTTTCAAGTAATATATTTGATATATTAAAATAATTTGCTATTGTACTAGCAAAAATACCACCAGCTCCACCACCAATAATTGCTATTTTATAAATTTTTTTTTCTGAATTTGACATAGTTTATAATTTTAAATAAGTTTATATTAAACTAAAATTTTAAATATGAATAAAAAACTTTTTGTTGTTGCAACTCCAATTGGAAATATTAAAGAAATTAGCAATTATGCTATTTCTATTTTTTCAGAATTAACTGATTTTTTTTGTGAAGATACAAGAAACAGTAAGAAATTATTGAATTTATTGAATATATCTTTAGTAAACAAAAATTTTTATACTTTAAATACAATTAATGAAGAAGAAGTTATAAAAAAATTTGATTTTAAGAAAGATAAATATTGTTTATTAAGTGATGCTGGATACCCTATGTTAAGTGATCCTGGTTTTTTATTAATAAATTATTTTATAAAAAACAATTGAGATATTAATGTTATTAATGGTCCAAGTTCATTAATGCATTCTTTGATAGTTTCTGGATTTCAAACTAAAAATACTTTATTTTATGGATTTTTAAGTAGTAAAAAAAATATAAAAGAAAAGGAATTGCTTAATTTAAAAAATGAGTTTAAAACAATAGTTATTTTTGAATCTGTTCATAGAATTAAAGAAACATTAAATTTAATTAAAAAGAATTTTAATAACTTAAATAGAATATGTGTTGCTAGAGAACTAACAAAATTAAATGAAACTATTTATAGAACTACTATTGCTGATATTAATAAAATAGAAATAATTGAAAAGGGTGAATTTGTTATAGTGATTGATAACAACAAAGATAAAAGTAAAAATAACATTACAGAAATAAATTATTTAAATTTTTTAAATGAAATTAAATCTTTAATATCTAAGGGAGAAAAAGAAAAAATTGCATGCAAAATAGTTGCATATAAATATGATTTAAAAGCAAATTTATTATATAATTTTTGACAACAGCAAAAAAATTGTATTTAATTTTTATAGGTGTATTAAATATGAAAATTAAAATTAATCGAAACAATACTAGTTGACTTTCCTATTTAGGAATATCTTCAGTTATTAGTGGTTTTATTTTATTTATGGGTTTGATTGTTTTTATTTTGAGTGGTGTTTATACAGCTAGTGATAAAACAAATCAATCTGCTATGGAATTAAATTTAATAACATTTTATTATTCACTAATAATTGCTATAGTTGAACTTTTTGCAACTATTTATTTTTTTTCTAATTATTATTATTGAATTTTAGCTTATAGAAAATCTTTTGGTGGAAGAAAAAAATTCAATCTAACTTTTATTTCTATAATGGGACCAATTTATATAATTATGGCAGTAGATTCTATTATTAGAATTTTTTATGTTGTTGCTGGTTTAATAATTGTAAGTACTTATAGTGGTCCTAATTCTCTTGCGTGTATTGATTTTTCTGCAAATGGATTTATTTTTGGAAATTTTTCACCTTCATCAAATAGTTTAGAACAGGGTAATTTTGGATTTAATTCTGCTATCTTAATAATTCTAATGATTATCTCTTTAATTGTTTTATTGATTTTTTATTATAAACAAAATAAAAAATTTGTTTCTGAAGAAAGAGAAAATTCTTTAAAAGAAGTTAAGCAAAATTATAGAGAAATAGATAATGCAAAATTAAAGAAAAGATTTGCTAAACACAAACAAGATAATATTTCTAAAAGAATAAAAGCTTTTTAAAAAATGAAAAAAGATAAATTTAAATTGTTTTGTGAAAATTTTGATGAATTGATTTGTAAAGATATTATCTTTCCAAAAAATTCAATAATAACAAAAATGATTGAAAATAATGTTTTATTTTCAATTCTTTTTTTTGGTAACCCTGGTGTTGGCAAATCTGCTTCTATTCAATTCATTTTAAAAAAATTAAATAAAAACTTTCATTATTTTAATTCAACTACTAATAATAAAAATGATTTAGTTTCAATATTAGAAAAAACAAAAGAAAAAGAAAAACCCATCATTATTATTGAAGAAATACATAGATTGAATAAAGATAAACAAGATCTTTTATTGATGTATTTAGAAAAAAATATGATAACAGTTTTTGCTACCACTACAGAAAATCCTTTTTTTAAGGTTAATCCTGCAATTAGAAGTAGAATGCTTTTATACAAAATTGATAATATCAATCCAGTAATTTTAAAAAATGAATTAATTAAATATTTAGAAAATAAAAAAATAAATATATCTAATCGAATTGTAGAAGCTATTGTTGAGATTTCAAAATCAGATTTTCGACAAATCTTTTTCTACTTAGAAATCATTTTAAATTACTACCATGATTGTGATGATGAAATAATTTTAAAAGAATTAGGTAAAGTCTCTAATTCTTTGATTGATAGAAGAGCCACTAATCATTATGATTTATTATCTGCTTTGCATAAGTCAATTAGAGGTAGTAATCCAGATGCTGCTATTTATTATTTAAGTCAATTATTAGAAAGTGGTGATTTAACTTCTATTTACCGTAGACTTTATGCAGTGACATATGAAGATATTGGATTAGCCAACTCAAATATGGGTCCCAAAGTTCATGCAGCAATTCAAGCAAGTGAAGCACTTGGTTTACCTGAAGCAAGATTACCGTTGTCTGTGATTGTAATTGAATTATGCTTAAGTCCAAAATCTAATTCAGCATATTTAGCAATTAATGAGTCTTTAAGTTCTTTATCAAATGCAACTTATGCACCTCCTATGCATTTGAGAGACAACAATTATAAAAGTTCAGTTCAGCTCGGTGTAAAAGGATATAAGTATCCACACGATTATATTTTTTCTTATGTTAATCAGCAGTATTTGCCTAATGAAATAAAAAATAAAAAATTTTATAAACCTTTAGAATATAGTATGAATGAAATTAAATATAAGCAATATTGAGAAAAAATAAAAAAGCAAAATTAGTTAAATAGTTTGATTGTAATTAAAAAATCCAAAGTAGTTTTTACTTTGGATTTTTAATGCCTTTTTCAATAATTTCTAATAATTCTTTTTGAGTTGCATTTCTTTTAAAATGAATTAAATTATAGTCATCTTTTTGAGCACCTATAACTGTTTTTAAAATTTCTTCATCATGTGTTTGTGAATAACTAATGATTATTTTTTTACCATTAAATAAAGTTGCTGATATTCCAATTTCTTCACCTTCTTTTTCAATAGTAAATACCTTTAAATTTCTTTTTAAAAATTCATTAATAAATATATTTCTTCCTATTAAAAAATATTTATTTTTTAAGTCTTTTATTGCTCCAAAAAGCATATGATCAACACAAACAAATTTAGATTGTACTCGAAGACTTTTTGAATTTGTAGAAATTGTATTTACTGGAACTAAAATATATAAATCTAATAGCAAATTAATGTACTTTCAAAATATTTTAGAATTTTTTATTTTCATTTTTGTTGATTTAGAAATATTTTTTTTAATGAAATCAATAGTTAATTTTTTATCTAAATTTTCAAGTAAAAATTTAAAAAATATTTCAATATAAAAA
>JAIDMU010000120.1 GCA_029050415.1 Malacoplasma sp. | reverse complement strand
TAACAGATACAAGATCATTACAAAGACAAAATGGTAAAGTAAAACCTAAATGAATTATTTAGTTTAATAACATTAAATTAATATCAATCATATTTTTGATTTCTATCAAGTAAAGCAATTTTTTTCATTTCTGATTCACTTAATTCAAAATTAAAAACAGATAAATTTTCTAAAATATGTTGTTGGTTTGAAGAGCTTGGAATTGCTATAATACCTCTTTGTAAGTTTCAACGCAAAATCACTTGTGCAGTTGTCACATTGTGATTTTTTGCTATTTCTAAAAGGGTATTATCTGTAAGTAAAGTTTTTATGTGTTCTCTACCACCAAATGGATATCAACCTTGCATAACTATACCAAGTTTTTGCATATATGGAACAACTTTTTGTTCTTGATAATATGGATGAATTTCATTTTGAATTAGAGAAGGTAAAATGTTAATTTGTGATATGAAATTATCAATTTCTTCAATGTATCAATTGGATAAACCAATTGATTTTATTTTTCCTAATTTAACAAATTTTTCAATGGTTCTATATGCTTTAACATCATTAGAACCAGGATGGTGTAAAAGCATCATATCTATATAACCAATGTTTAATTTATTCAATGATTCTTCAATTGCTTTTTCAGGATTTAAAAATTGTTCACCAGGATAGATTTTTGTAATTACAAAAATCTTTTCTCTTTCAACATTAGATTCTTTGATTGCTTTTCCAACTTCAATTTCATTATTATAAATATGTGCTGTATCAAATAAAAAACAACCTTTTGAAATAGCATATTTAACACTTTCAACACACACATTGCTACTTAATCCATAAGTTCCCAATCCTATTACTGGTATAAAATATCCACTATTTAATTTAACAGTTGGAATTTTATTACCTTCTTTTTTTAAATTAAAATTTGAAACATTTATCATTTTAAAATCCTAAATTCTCAAGCCATTTAAAAACATTTTTTTCTGATTCATTTGAAGAGAATCTTTTCCCTTGAATTCATTTTTTTGGTTGTGCTAAACCATGTAAATTTATATCGCTAGTACCCAAACTACTACTATGTGAAGTACAGAATGGAATAATTGTTTTATTTGAAAAATTATAACTTTCTAAAAAAGTATAAATTACTTTAGGTGCTTCACCTTGTCAAATAGGATACCCTAAAAATACAACATCATAATTTTCAAAGCTTCAAACTACATTTTTTATTGCTGGACGGCAAGAATCATCAGCTTGCTCTCTATCAGCCCTATTATTTGTATAATACTCTAAATCTTTTGCTGTATACGGAAATTGAGGAATGATTTTAAAAAGGATTCCTTTTGTTTTTTTACTAATATATTGAGCAACTTTTTCTGTGTTATTTGAACAAGAAAAATAAGCAATTAAAATATTTGAATTGTTTTGCATGACTATTTCTTTCTTTTATTTATTATTAAAACTTTCTTTAAAAAATTCAGCCATTTTATCAAATGGAATGATATCAGTTTTATCATATAAATCTGTATGAACTGCATTTGGAATAATATGTAATTCTTTATTTTGTCCTTTTAAATTTTTATAAACATCTTTACTAAAATAACATGAATGAGCTTTTTCTCCATGAATTAAAAGAATGGGGGTTAAAATTTCATCAATAAAAGCTAGCATAGATGCATTAATAAAAGAAAGTGCTGAAGTTTTGTTTCAACCATCATTAGAATTCAATGATCTTTTATGATAACCTCTTTTAGTTTTGTAATAATCATAATAATCTTTTACAAAAAAAGGAGCATCACTTGGAAGTGGGTCAATTACACCACCTGCTAATTCATATTTTTTATTTTTATAGTCTAATATTCTTTGTTCATTTAAAACCTTTTTTAATTCGTAACGTTTTTGTAAACTATCATCACTATCAAAATATCCTTTTCTGTTTACTCTAGACATATCATACATAGTTGAAGCAACTGTTGCTTTAATTCTTGTATCAATTGATGCAGCATTAATTGCTATTCCACCTCATCCACAAATACCTATTATTCCAATCTTATTATTATCTACTTCTTCTAAACACGAAAGATAATCAACTGCAGCAGAATAATCTTCAGTATTAATATCTGGTGAAGCAACATTTCTTGGATATCCACCACTTTCTCCAGTAAATGAAGGATCAAATGCCATTGTTATAAAACCATATTTTGCCATAGTTTGAGCATACAAACCTGATGACTGTTCTTTAACTGCACCAAATGGACCACAAACTATAATTGCTGAAAGTTTTTCTTTATTATTACCTTTTGGACTATAAAAATCTGCTACTAGTTCAATTCCAAACCTGTTAAAAAAAGTAACTTTTTTATGATTAATATTTTCATCTTTTGCAAAAACTTTATCTCATTCACTTGTAAATGTTAATTTATTTCCCATTTTTAACTCCATAGTAAAAAACAAGTATTAAACAACTAAATTATCATTTAATTATTTAATACTTTATTTTAACTTTTTTTCTTAGTTTTAAGGTTTTCAATTTCTGATTTTTTTGGAAGGGGTTTATCAGGGTTTTCTTTAATAAATTTCTCATAAATTTTATCACCCAAAATATAATTACATTTTGGATAACTAGAACAACCAATAAAAGTTTGTTGTTTTCTTGATTTTCTTTTTAATAAATCAGAACCACATTCTGGACATTTTTGTTTAATCACTTCTGGTTTTTCTAAAGGTTCTAAGTGTTTACATTCAGGATAACCACTACACCCAATAAATTTTGATCCGCCTTTTTTTGCTCTTTTATAAACTAAATCTCTTCCACAAACCGGACAAGCTCTACCTACTTTTTCGTCTTCAACTTTTTCCATCACATTGTATGCTTTTTTTACATCCTCTTCAAAAATAGGGGCAAATTTTTTAAGTCAGTCTTTTCATTCTTCGTTACCATTTGCTATTTCATCTAAATGTTCTTCCATTTTTTTAGTAAAATCTTTATTAATAACATTTGGAAAATATTTTTCTAGTTGTTCTGCAACTATTTTTCCAATTTCATTCATTACATATGCTTTTTTTTCGATTCTTGCATAACCACGTTCTAATGCTACATTTGCCATAGAACTATAAGTTGATGGTCTACCAACACCTGCTTTTTCTAAATCACCAATCAAAGTTGCTTGTGTGTATCTTTGTGGTGGAGATGTTTCATGTTTTTTTGTTTCAATAGATTTAGAATTGATTGATTTACCAATTGGATATTGGCTTAAATCAATTAGATGAGTTTGTTCATCTTCTTCAAAATCAGCATAAAGTTTTTTAAAACCCATAAACAAACATTCTCTAGAAAAAGTGTAAAATTCACAACCATTATTATCAAATTTAATTGTTACTTTTTTAAATTTTGCTGGAGCCATTAATGAAGCTAAAGTTCTATTATAAATTAATTGATATAAATCAAATTCATCTTTACCTATCTTATTTTTTAATTTTTGAGGTGTTAAATATGGATCTATTGGTCTAATTGCTTCATGTGCATCTTGAGTATTAGCATCTTCTTTCTTGTTTGTTTTTAACTCATATTTACCAACATATTCTTTTCCAAATTCTTTTTCAATAAAAGGAAAAGCATTTTTTAAAAAGGTATCAGAAAGTCTTAAACTATCAGTTCTAGGATAAGAAATTAAAGCAATTTGACTACCATCAACTTCAATTCCTTCATAAAGATGTTGAGCAATTAATGTTGTTTTTTTAGAATTTCAACCCAATTTGTTAATTGCATCTTGTTGTAAAGTAGAAGTTTTATATGGAGTTTTAGGGTTCAAAGAATAAAAAGTCGGTTCTTCTATTGCTTTAACTACAAATTTTTTGTTTAAACTATCTGCAACTTTTTTTGCTGATAATTCATCTGCAAAATCTATTCCAGAAGGAGAAAACTTTTTATCAGAAATTTTTATATCACTCAAATTTGGATTTATTTCTTTTAAAATTAAAACATTTTTATCTTCTAAAACAGTGTCAATTGTTCATCAATTTTCACTAACAAAATTAGCAATTTCTTTTTCTCTGTCTTCAATGAACTTTAAAGCTACAGATTGCACTCTACCAGCAGAGTCAGCTTTTAATTTAGTTTTTAAAAGTTTTGATAATTTAAAACCAATTAAACGATCAATAATTCTTCTAGCAAATTGTGATTGTACTCAATTAATATCAATATCTCTTTTATGATTGAAAGATTCTAAAATTGCACTTTCTGTAATTTCATTAAATGTAATTCTTTTACATTTTTTTTGATCTTTATTATCAAGAACTTCATAAACATGTCAAGCTATTGCTTCACCTTCTCTATCAGGGTCAGTTGCAATGTATATCTCTTTTGCTTTACTTGCTTGTTTTTTTAAATTATCCACTATTTCTTTTTTGCTAACTTCATTTTTATTATTAGGATTTTTTTTAATTGTTGGAATGACTCAATTAGGCTCAAAATCTTTATCAAACCCCATTCCATACTGATTTAAATCACGAATATGTCCAATTGTTGCAATAATCTCATATTCTTTTCCTAAATATTTATTAAGTGTTTTAATTTTATTTGGAGACTCTATAATTAGTAGTTTATCCATATTCACCTCTTAATTATTTAAAACAAACAATATTATATATAAAAATTTTATTTTTACCAATTATTTATAAATGTCAATAAAAAGAAGGTTTTTTAACCTTCTTTATTAATTTGTAAATATAAATTAATTAAATAATTCCAATGTAATATTGGTAAAGTTTTTGACCACCATCAATTAATTTACATTTGATTCCAAAATTCTCATTAGCAAATTTTTCAATATTTCTAATTTCACGTATAGTTATTCCATTTCCATAAATAACATATAATGTTTTTGCTTTCTTATTTTTTTCAATTAGTTTTCTGATTAAATTTTTAACAGCCATTTCACGATTTTTTTCTGATAATATTATTTTTTTATCATAAATTCCAATATAGTCACCCTTTTCAACATGAACTCCATTAAACTTAGAAGTTTTAACTGAAGTACTTAATAAAGCTGTATCCTGTTTTCTAATAGCACGATTCATTGCTCTAATATTTTCAGAAATTAATTTGTCAGCATTATAAACTAAACATGCTGATATAACATCTACTATATTTTTTGACTTTAAAACAATAACTTCACATCTATTTTTTGAAAAATCAGCAGCTTGTTCTGCACTTAAAATAATATTTGAATCATCTGTTAAAACTAAAATATTTTTACTTTTAGTTTTATTAATTTGATTAATTATTTCATTTGTTGAAGGATTACCAGTTTCTTCAGTAATAATTACATTTTCAATACCAAATTCTGTTTTTAAATATTCAGCAATTTTTCTAGATGGACAAGTAGCAACAATTTTTGGTTCATCTGTTAAACTAAATTTACTAAACAAATCTTCTGGTGAAATATCTGGATGATTTTCTAAATATTGTAAAGTCATGTTTTCTGCTTTAATTTTTAAAAATTCACCATATTTTTGACCAATTTCAAAAACCATTCAAGGTAAAATAGAATGAATATGAACTTTAACTATATCATTATCATCAACAGTTACCAATGAATCACCAACTAGCATTAATTCTTTTTCAAATTTTTTTAAATTAAATTTTAATTTTTCTGGTTGTTTTTCATGAGTTATAAAATCTTTTTGAATAATAAACTCACAACAATATCCAAAGCCTTCTTCAACTATATCATTTCTTGTTTGACCTTGAATAAATGTGTTTTTACTTGTAACAGAAATTTGATCAACTGATTCTTTTTGTTGCTCAATTTCAGCATTGTCAATATTTTCACTTTTTCCACTTATATCAATTAAACAATTGTACATTCCTTCAATGAATTTACACAATCCATATCCACCAGAATCAACAACTTTAGCTTCTTTTAAAGAAGGTAAAATATCTGGTGTTTTTTTTAATGCATCTAAACCAATTTTCAAAGCATTCTTAAATAAAGTTTCTACATCTTTTTCTTCTTTTAGCTGTTCAGATATTTCTCTAATTATTGTTAAAATAGTTCCTTCTACTGGATTTGAAATTGATTTATAAGCTTTTTCTTTTGCAGCTATAAAACATTTTAAAATCAATTCAATTGAAAGATTTTCAGTATTTTCTTGAACTGGTTGAAAAAAACCTCTAATAATTTGTGAAAAAATAACACCTGAATTTCCTCTTGCATTCATTAGTAGTTGTCGACAAAAAATTTTACCCACATCATATAAACTTGATTCAGGACTTATCTGTTTTTTTAAATTTTCAACAGCTGATACAGCAGTTATTTTCATGTTTGTACCAGTATCACCATCAGGAACTGGAAAAACATTTAATTCATTAATATATTCAAAATTTTTGGCTATTTCTTTTGCCCCATTTTCAAACATTGAAACTAAAACTTTTTTCTCAAGATTTTTCATAAAATAATCAGCCTCTTATCTAACAAAAATATCTATTTTGAAATTTTTTAAATCTGTTTTGTCTGCTAATTCATAAAAAACTTGTTTTTGAATAATTTTAGCAGTTTCTAAAACGTTAACTAAATTTGCATTAATTTCAATACTAATAGAAATATGAATAACACTACTGATTTCCATTTCAATATCGGTAGATAAAAAGTTGTCAACAATACCAGGTGTTGATTTTAAAATTTGCAAAATAATTTTTTTAGTAATTTTAGGACTTAACACAATAATTTAGCAT
>JAIDMU010000012.1 GCA_029050415.1 Malacoplasma sp. | reverse complement strand
ATGGATTTCATATAAAATATAATATAAATTGTGGTACAATCAATGAATTTAAATAAAATCATTTACAAAATTAATAATGAAAATTTTAAAAAGTTCCAAGTATTTAATTCACCAAATACTTTAAATTTTTTCATTATTAGTGATTTTTCAAAGATTTCAACTGATGAAATAATTAGACTTTTAAACAATGATAGAAAAATAATTGTTGATGATAATGCAATAATTAGTGTTGAAAAAGTTATGCAAATTTTAAGTGGTTTACAAAGTGAAAGTAAAAAAGCAAATTTATTTATTTCAAAAGAAGCTTATTTAAAATGTTGATTTCATCAAAAATTTAGTGATTTATTATCAGAATTAGAAATTACAAATACTAACAATCCTGACTTAATAGTTAAATCTGATATCCCTTTACAAATTGGAATTAAATTAAAATACTTTGATAATCCAGATTATTTATTAAAAGTTTTAGATGGAACTTTATACATTAAAAAAATCTTTTTAGAAAAATTTGAAAATTTCAAATTTGATTTAAAACTTGAATTTGAAAGACTTTTAACATTTGGAAGAGCTATTAAAGATAATTTAATAACATCAGCAAACATTTTTGTTGAAAACCAAGCTAAAAATTATAATGTTGTTTGTAATGTTTTAGATCTTGATAATAATTTTTATCCTGAAATTGATGGAATTGAAAAATGGGGTATTTTATCTTGTGTTGATTTGGATAACTCTATAGTAGCTTATTTAAATGAACAAGAAATATCAAATTTACCTTATTTTTTAAAATACAATGGTAGGTCTTTTGGGTGAATTGATGCTGTTAAAATTAAAAGAAACATTCAAAAACAAAATATTAAAAAAATAATTTTAGAAAATATTGAATGATTAGATAATTTTGAAGAGTTAAAAATCTGTACAGAGTATGGGTTTAACTTTATGCGTACTAAAACACTACCACAAATTAATAAAGTTGATAAAACATCAGCTTTATATACAAAATTTGATGGATGAAACAAAGACACAAAAAACCTTTTATTTGCAGAAGAAGTTCCATGTGAAATGTTATATTTCATTCATGAGTTGAAAAGAATTTTGGGTGTTGAAGAAATTTCATTGAAGTTACAAAATCTAGAAATTAAAGTATAAATTTAGTTTATTTTTATCTAAAAAATGGGTTAAAAAACTCATTTTTTTTTTTTTTTTTGAAATTTTTTTTGTTTTTAATTTTATAATTTTATT
>JAIDMU010000119.1 GCA_029050415.1 Malacoplasma sp. | reverse complement strand
GTATTAATAAATTTCATTTTTGTTGCTTTATATTTAAAGAAACAAAATTTAAAAAATTCTATAACAGGATAAAAAAAGATTGGTTTTCCAATCTTTTTTTATCCCTATCTTTTTAATTCAGGAAATTTTGAATAAATTTTTTCTACAGTATTTGGATCATCATGATAATGAAATAATGTTTTATCTTGATTTAGATTTTTAATTTTTTGTACATCTTCTTGGCTTATTTCAAAATCAAAAATATTAATGTTTTCTTGTAATCTAGATTCAGTTACAGTTTTTGGAATTACTATAATATCTTGTTGTACCAAAAATCTTAGAATAATTTGGGGTACTGTTTTTTGATATTTATTAGCTAGACTTATTAAAACTGAGTTTTTCATTATTTCATTTGATTGTCTACCTAAACTAGCCCATGATTGAATTGCTACTTCATATTTATTTGCTCAGTCAATATCAACTATTCTTTGTCTTAGTGGATGTAGTTCAATTTGATTAATAACTGGTTTAATTTCCACATTTAAGCAAAAATCAACAAGTCTATCTGGTTCAAAATTTGAAACACCAATTGCTCTAATTATTCCTTTTTTGTATAAAACTTCTAGTGCTTTTCATGAACCATAATAATCACCATAGGGTTGATGAATTAAAACTAAATCTATATAATTTGTTTGTAATTTTTTTAAAGATTTGCTAATTGAAAACATTGTGTTGTTGAAACCAAAATTAGAAATCCACACTTTTGTAGTAATAAATATATCTTTTCTTTTTAAATTTATTTTCTGCAAAGCATTTCCAACAAATTCTTCATTAAAATATGCTTGTGCTGTATCAATCATTCTATAACCGTATTTATTTATTGCTAAAGTTATTGTTTCTTCACATTTATTTGGATCTGCTTCATAAATTCCCAATCCTATAATAGGCATTTTTACACCATTAGCTAAAATTTTATATTTCATTTTATAACCTCTTATTTTTTAGTTTATTTTAGTTTTAATTAACAAAAAAAGAGAAAATTTTATTAAATTAGCAAAAAAGGTGCAAGAGTGCTAAAATTATGTTACTATATATATTAGTTAATTTTTTAGTAATTAAATTTATAGAAATTTAGATAAGGAGAACAACTTATGGCAGATAGTAATATTATTATTGGTATTGACCTTGGAACAACAAACTCTTGTGTTGCTGTAATGGAAAATGGAAAACCAAAAATTTTAGAAACACCTGAAGGAAAAAGAACAATTCCTTCAGTAGTTGCATTTAAAGATAATGAAATAATTGTTGGTGATGTTGCAAAAAGACAAATGGTAACCAACAAAAATACAGTTGCATCGATAAAAAGATTGATGGGAACTGATAAAACAGTAGAAATTAATGGTAAAACTTACAAACCAGAAGAAATTTCAGCTCAAATATTAAGTTACATAAAAAAATGTGCTGAAGAAAAATTAGGAAAAAAAATTAGTAAAGCTGTTATTACTGTTCCAGCATACTTTAATGATGCAGAAAGAAATGCAACAAAAAATGCAGGTAAAATTGCAGGTTTGCAAGTAGAAAGAATTATTAATGAACCTACTGCTGCTGCTTTAGCATATGGAATGGACAAATCATCAACTGAACATAAAGTTTTAGTTTATGACCTAGGTGGGGGTACTTTTGATGTTTCGATATTAGAAATAGCAGATGGAACTTTTGAAGTTTTATCAACATCTGGTGACAATCATTTAGGTGGTGATGATTGAGATCAAAAAATAATTGATTGAATTGTTAATGAAGTTAAAACTAAAGATAGTGTTGATTTATCAAAAGATAAAATGGCAATGCAAAGATTAAAAGATGCTGCTGAAAAAGCAAAAATTGATCTTTCAGGACTTAAAGAAGTAGATATTAGTTTACCATTTATTGCAATGACTGATAATGGACCTTTAAATGTTGATTTAAAATTAACAAGAGCTAAATTTGAAGACTTAACTAAAGATTTATTGCAAAGAACAATTAAACCTGTTGATGATGCTTTGAAAGAAGCTAAATTGTCAGCAAGCGACATTCATAAAGTTTTATTAGTTGGTGGTTCAACAAGAATGCCAGCAGTTGAAGAACTTGTTAAAAATAAATTAGGAAAAAATCCTGATAAAACAATTAATCCAGATGAAGTTGTAGCTGCAGGTGCTGCTATTCAGGGTGGTGTTTTAATGGGGGATGTAAAAGACATTCTATTATTAGATGTAACACCTTTAACATTAAGTATTGAAACTATGGGTGGTGTTGCAACTCCTTTAATTAAAAGAAATTCAACAATTCCTATTTCTAAATCACAAATTTTTTCAACAGCTGCAGATAATCAACCAGCAGTAGATGTTCATGTATTGCAAGGTGAAAGACAAATGGCTAGTGACAACAAATCGCTTGGTAGATTTGTGCTTGATGGAATTGAACCAGCACCTAGAGGTGTTCCTCAAATTGAAATTACATTTAACATTGATGCAAATGGTATCTTAAATGTAAAAGCAGTTGATAAAAAAACTAATAAAGAAGCTAACATTACAATTAAAGATTCAAGTGGTTTATCACAAGATGAAATTGATAGAATGATTAAAGAAGCAGAAGAAAATAAAGAAAAAGATGCTAAATTAAAAGATCAACAAGAAACTAGATATAAAGCCGAATCTTTAATTAATATGTTTAAAAAATCTTTGGATGGTGAAGAAGGAAAAAAAGTTGATGCTAAACAAAGAGAAGAAGCAGAAAAAATGATTAATGAATTTGAAACTCTTTTAAAAGAAGAGAAATGGGATGAGCTAAAAACTAAAATTAGTCAATTTGAAGCTATGATGTCACAATTTTCTCAAGCAGCAAAAAATGCAGAAAATTCTCAATCAGAAGAAAATAAAGATTCTAAAGATAAAGAAGAATCAAAAAATTAAACAACAAAAAAATTCCAAATTAATTGGAATTTTTTTTATTACTTTTAAGCAAATAAAAATCATTAAAAATCTTTTAAAATTTAATTTATGATATCATTTAAAAATATTTTTAAGAAAGGTTTTATGCTTGTATGAATACTGATTTAATGGAAATAAAAAACAAAAAAGATAAGTGGAATTTAGTTAATCATTTTAAGTCTTTTAAATGAATAGATTGATTAGGTTTTGCTTTTTTCTTAATGTATTCAGTAACTATAGTTTTTTTTATTTTTGATATTATTACAGAACTTTCTACAAACGGTGGATATGGTGGATGAAAAACTATTGATAAGTTCACAGATCAAAGCAATATTTTACTTTGATTTTATATGCTATTTTATTTATTTTTTAGAAAGCATAGTTTTTTAAAAAATAATCAATGATTAATTAGTAATTTAGTTTACATATTCTTTACATTCATTGGTTATAATGTCATTTTAGTCGGCTTGGGTGGTTATGGTTATAGAGGTAATTTTTTTGAAATATTTGAAAACGCTTGATATCACATAATATGTCCAATTAGTTTTTTTGTGTTTGGATTTTGTTTTTTTTATTTTTATCAAAACCAATATCCTAAAATTTTTTGAATTTCTTTACTTAAACAAATAATTTATCCAACAATTTATGTAATTTATTTAATTACTATTCCATTTGTTTTAAATTATAGTGATCAAGAAGGAAATATTTATCATTACTCAGTTTATGGAAATTTTACAAATGTGAGAGATAATTTAACAATAGCTTTACCAGTTATTTTAGGAATGTGATTAATATTTTTTCCAGCTTCACATGCTATTTTTTATTTCTCTTGATTTGGGATTAGTAAAATTAAAAAAAATAACAATAATTAATTTAATTAAATATTTTAATTTTTAATATAAAAATAATACATAATAGTTTATGTATTATTTTTTTTATTTATGAGCAAAAAATATTATTCTGTTGCAGTTGGTAGAAAAATTGGAATATTTAATAATTGAAAAGATTGTCAAGAAAGTGTTATTGGTTTTAAAAACGCTATTTATAAAAGTTTTTCTACTTTGGAAGAAGCAAAATTGTTTTTATTTAATTTTAAAAAAAGCAACAAAGAAATTAGTGATGAATTGATAAATGATATTCAAGTTAAAAATTCAGTTAAATTAGATTTAAAAGAAAATATATATCCTATTTTTGTTGATGGATCATTCAATAAAAAAAATCAAAAAATAGGATATGGTATCTTAATTATTAATGGATTAAATTCTAATAATTGAATCATTTTTTCAAATAAATTAAATCAAAATGAATACCAAAAATATAAATCACATTTAAATGTAGCAGGCGAAATTATTGGAACAATTAATGCAATTCAATTTTGTATAAAAAATAATTTAAAAAAAATAAAAATTTACTATGACTATTTAGGTATTGAAAAGTGAATTACAAAAGAGTGAGAAGCAAAATCTTCTATTTCTTTAATGTATTTAGAATTTATAGAAAAAAATAAACAAAAATTAGAGTTATTATTTCAAAAAGTTAGGGCACATAATGATATTGAATATAATAACATTGCTGATGAATTAGCAAAAAAATCAGTAAGTAGTAATTAAATTTATTTTTTATTTAGTAATGAATTTAAAATAATAATATGATTAGATTATGGATAATAAAACAAATGGATTTTTTATGATTAGTGATATTAACAATTGTATAATTTTTGGATTAAGTAATGGTGATCAATTTGCAAAAGAAGTTGCAGAAAAAACAGGTATTAGACTTGGATCAATTACTACAAGTAGATTTGCAGATGGTGAAATTCTAGTTAAATCTGACAATACTGTTAGAGGAATGGATGTTTTTTTATTTCAATCAACTAGTAATCCAGTAAATGATAATTTAATGGAATTATTAATTGCTATTGATTCATTAAAAAGAGCTTCAGCAAATTCTATTACTGTTATTATTCCTTATTATGGATATGCTAGACAAGATAGAAAAGCAAAAGGAAGAGAACCTATTACATGTAAATTAGTTGCAAATTTTTTAGAAAATGCTGGGGCAACAAAAATAATTTTAATAGACATACATTCAGCTCAAACACAAGGTTTTTTTAACATTCCTGTAGATACTATGACTGCTTCTTGTGTTTTGTTTAGAGAATTTAGAAAAAATAATCCAGGTGTTATTGAAAATTTAACTATGGTAGCTCCAGATTATGGTGCAGTAAAAAATGTTAGAAAAATATCAGAAATTTTAAATGTTAATTTAGCAATTGTTGATAAAAGAAGACCTAAACCAAATGTTGTAGAGATTTCTAATGTTTTAGGTGATGTGGAAAATAAGGACTGTTTATTGATTGATGATATGATAGACACTGGTGGAACTATTTTACAAAATATAGAATTACTAAAAAATAAAGGTTGTAACAAAATTTTTGTTATGGCTACACATGGTGTTTTTTCAAATAATGCTATCCAGAAATTTGAAAAAGCATTAGATAATAGATTAATTAATGAATTATATATTGCTGACACAATTGAATCAAATTTAAAAATTAATCATCCACATATAAAAGTAGTTAAATTATCTTCTTTTTATGCTGAAATATTAGAAGCTCAAATAAATCATAAATCTGTATCAGATATTTATAAAAAATATTGAGACATTGTATGCAACAAAACATAAAAAAACCTGTTATTGATGAAGTTGTTATTGTGGAAGGAAAAACAGACACAAGTAAATTAAAAAGTATTTTTACTGTAGATACTATTGAAACCAATGGTCTATCTATTTCTTCAAAAAAAATAAATGAAATAATTTCTATTTCTAAAAAAAAAGGAATTATTCTTTTTTTAGACCCTGATGGACCAGGTGAAAAAATCAGAAAAAAATTAACTGAAATTATTCCAAATACCAAACAGTGTTTTATAGAAAAAAAAGACATTAAAAAAGGTAAAAAAATAGGTGTTGCTGAAGCAAGTGTTGAAAGTATTATTAAAGCTTTTAAAAATGTAACCAAATTTTCAAAAAACAATAATTCAATTGAATGAAAAGATTATTTAGATTTGAATTTAAATTCAAAAAAATCCCGAATTTTTATTTGCAAAAAATTTAATATTTCTTATTGTAATCATAAACAACTTTTTAAAAGGTTAAATATGCTTAATTTAAGTTATGAAGATGTTAAAAAATTACTGCTTGTGCAGTAATTTTTTATCAATTTCCTTTATTTTTGTTATACCCCTTACCGTATGCATTAAAAATTTCTATATAATGTCTTTCTATTTTATTTAAATCCTGTTGACTACATGGAATTAAAGTGATTTCAAATTCTGATCCATATTTATAATCAGCATAAACATCACCGTTTCCTTTGCCTGTAAAGTGATTGTTAACTCTTTTTAACAAGTTTACTGATTGACCAACATAATACATGCTTGAACTTTTATTAAACAAAACATAAACTCCACTTCTATCATATTTACTTTGACCACCCATTTTAATTGCATTTTCTCTTAATTTGAAAAATTCTTGAGGTGTTAAAGTTTTTGAATTATTAAATGTTTCTTGTAATTCATGATTGAATTGTATTTTTTTTATTACTTTAAATAACACAAATCCAAAAAAAGCTATAGGAATAACTATAAAAAATCAAAGCATTTCCATTTGTTTTCTCTATTAAACTTAATTATTTTTTATATAGTAAATATAAAACATTATTTTTTAATAAGTTCTAAATAAGTTTTTGAGAATTTTTCCCATTTTATTTATAAAAAGGTACTTTTTAAAAGTGTAAAAATTACAAATAATAGAATAATTAGTGAGAATATACTCATTTTATATTCTTAGTAAAAAAATAATTTTAAGGAGGGAAAATGCCTGATCAAGGTTTATCAATGAAGTCTGAAGATCTTGCAAAACTAGGTTTAGATTCATTTCAACACTTTGAATTTTCTCCACTTAATTGAGTAGTTATTGCTCTTTATTTGGGGGGAATACTTGTTATGGGTTTGTTTTTTCAATTTCAAAGATCAAGAAACAATCTTGCATCAAGTTCTCAAGAGTATTTCAAAGCTAGTGGATCTGTTCCTGGATGAGCTGTAGGATTAAGTGTTTTTGCAACGTCACTGTCTGCAATTACTTTTATTTCGGTTCCAGAAACAACTTTTACTTCTGATTGAGCTGTAGTAATTGGTGCGATGATTATTCCATGCTGTGCTCCATTTATAATTAGATATGTAATACCTTTTTATAGACAATTACAATCAAGTACAGCATATGGGTATTTAGAAAAAAGATATAATCATGCTTGTCAAATGCTTGTAAGTATTTTTTATATTTTTTATCACACTATCAGAGTTGGTGTAGTTACTTATTTACCAACTATTGTTATAAGTTCTGTTTTACCAGAAGTTAATCCTTATTTAATTGCTTTTATAATTGCTGCAATTGCTGTGTTTAGTGCAGTTTGAGGTGGTACAAAAGGAGTTATTTGAGCTGATGTTGTACAAGCAATATTTTTAACAGCAGGTATTTTAGTACTTTGTTTTTTTGGAATGGGAATTATTGGAGGCATTCCTAATGCTAGTAACGCAAATGTTAATGGAGTAAATGCTGGAGAAAACAGTTTTGCTATAACAGCTAATTTTGCTTTTGATTCAGGAAAGTATTTTGCTGCAAATAAATGAGTGATATCTTTTAGTCAAGTTGGAATTCCACTTATTTTAATGACATATTTAGTTAGTGTTTTATATTCAATGGTATGTGGACATGATATTGTACAAAGATATCAATCATCAAAAAGACTATCTGAAACTAAAAAAGCAATTTATTTAAACTCTTGTATGTTTTTATTATCTTTCTTCTTGTTCTATGGTTTTGGAACAATTATTTATCAAATATTCACTTCACCTTATTCATTAGGTTCTACTAGTGGATTTGGGGTCGCCTACTTCCCAGACGCCAATGGTGTACCAATAGTCCCTGATGTAAGTCAAGGTGTAGCACAATTACCTTTCAAAACTGATGGATGAACTAGTCCGCAAGGAATAATTTCTAATTTTGATAATTTTCAAGGTGTCAAAAATGAATTTGTTGATCAAATTGCGATTAAATGATTGGATAAAGATGGTAACCCTTTAATTGGAGAAAACGGTCAACAAATTATTCATAGTTATGGATTAATTAAAACTACAGCAACAGTTCCATACTTCATGGTTACAACTTTACCGATTGGAGTAAGTGGTATAGTTATTGCTGCTGTAATGGCAGCTGCACAAGGAACAAATGGTGCTGGAATGACATCAGGAGCTGAAGTTTTTGTTAAAGATATTTTATTACCTCACAAACCAAACCTTTCTGAAAAACAACAAGTAGTATGAGGAAAAATAGTTTCTTTATCTATGGGAATTGTAGGGTATGGTTTTACAGCGATTTTAATTGCTGGTCAAGTAAATCAAGTTTATATATTCTTTAACTCATTACAAGGTAGTTTTGGTGCACCAGTATTAGCTGCATTCTTAATGGGTATGTTTGGAACATACATCAAGAAAAATTCAATGACATGAGCATTATATTTAGGACATGTTTTTGCAATAGTCATATTTATTTTTGGTGATAGTACTATTGCTAAATGAATTGGTTGAAATGGTGATGCATCATATTATAGTAGTCAATGAGATGGTCCGTTTACATTTGCATTTGTTGTGCTCTTTGCATGGATTTACCAGTTCTTTGAAAACTTATTCAAATACAAAAAAGGCTTTTATGTTGATCAAAAAATTATTGAGCAATTTGAAAACTATTCATGAGCTTGTATATCTAAAGAAAACTATTTGGTTTCAGAAGTTGAATGATCTGTAAGTATGGATGAAAAAGCATATGCAAAATATGTTAAATCTCATTATGCAGATAAAAAGAATAGTAAAGATCCTTTAGAACTTGAAAAACATCTAACATCTTATAAAGAATTTTTACAATTAACAAGTTATGAAAGATATGTTATGAATAGAACAAACTGCAACAAGTGAAGAACTCTAATTTTTAAAAAACCAATTCTTCAAGAAAATGAATTTAAAAAGTATCGTCTAGATTATTTAACACGTGAATTAAACCGTGGAAATATTAGTCAAGAATATATGAAGGTTTTTAAATAAAATGAAACAAAAAACTAAAATCAAAAAAAATCTAGAAAAAATAACAACAAATAGTTATTACAGTGATAATGAAAGAACTTTAAGAAAAATTGGTACAAATATCTTTTTTTATTGTGGATTCTTTTTATCAGGTTTTATTTTAATTATTGTTGCAGCAATTTTGTTACATAAAGGATATTCTTATAGCGGATCAGAAGATTTTAAAAATTATGCAACAGCAAGCTCTGCATTAGTACTATCAAATGCATCTACATCATTATTTGTAGTTGGAGCTTTATTTATATTTTTTCCAATCATTATTAATCTTTATGTTATAGATAAAATTGAAAAAGTAGAAATACTTAAAAATAATGTTTCTAAAAATGTTTATTATTTACTAGTCATGGGAATCATTTTTCAAATAACTACATTTATTGGAATGATTTTACTGTACAAAGAATTAAAAAGAATTTACATTGAAAGTTTGTATAAAGAAGTAAATGAATATTCTTCAAAAAAAGATAAATAATTTTTATAACAAAATTCATAACAAATAGGTAATTTATTTTTTAAATTACCTATTTTTTTATGAACAAATTAAATTTTTTAATGCTTTTAAATTTAGTTAAATATTTTTATTAAAA
>JAIDMU010000118.1 GCA_029050415.1 Malacoplasma sp. | reverse complement strand
AAAGTTTCTTACTTAGTTTTTTAAACTCAATTTTCTAAATAAATAAAAAATAAAGAGTTAATTACTTGATTTACTCTTTATTTCACTAATTTTTTTATCAATTTCAGTTGTTAAATTGTAATTAACAGTTTTGCTAGTAATACTACTAATATTGCTATCACTATTTAATTTGTATGAATTTGTAGCAAATCAATTCATTGCCCCATATGTTAAAACTTCTTCGCTATCATTATTTTTAAAACTAATTGATCCTCAATAAATACCAGCAATTTCATATTCCCCATTATATTTAATCACTATCGGTGAACCAGAAGCACCAGAAAAACTATCTGCTTCAATTAAAGACAAATATCCAATACTCAAATAATTATATTTTGCATAATCACTTTTATTTGTTGATGAATAAAAAGGAATTGGAATATTTTGTTTGGATTCTTCTTTTTTTTCATAAAATGATGCAGATGAAATAAATCCTTCAAAATTATTATCATTAATTATTTTGAAATTGGAAAATGAAAGTCAAGAAATATTTTCTGTAGAACTTGCACCTTCTCCAAATGCACCAGGTTTGTTTGGAAATCCTCCCATATACAAACTACCATCTAATAATTCATTTTTAATATTATCAACATAATCTTTATAAATTTTTGTTGGATTATTAAAATAATTAGAAATTCAGTTTTGAAATTTTTGAATATATTCATTCTTATTAAAAATACTTTCTGTAGTTTGAGTTCGATTAGAGAAAACAGTTGTTGAACTAGTAGGGTTTATTACATACTTTAAGATGGCAATATCGCTAGCTCCTGGAAAATTTTGAGGTGAATTATTTTTACCAATACCTCAATATTTTTGATCAGAATTATTGAATTGATTATTAAAATTATTATCACTAGTTGTTGTATAAACAATTTCTGGAATGCTTGTTTGAAAATAATAAAGATCATTTGAAAAATCATTTTTTGATTGATTAACATTAAAATCTAATCCAACATAGGCTTGTTCAATTTTGTATGTATTAGTAGAATAAGAATCATTTTCATATGATGTAACTGAATTATTGTTAAAAGAAATAATATTTGCCACATGTAAGTTAGTAGCAATATAAAAAGTATTTGTTGATTTATCAGCTTCATATATTCAGCCAGTACCAGATTGAACTGAAGAAGAATCACTATCCGTATTATTTGAAGATTTAAAAACAAATCTTAAAGATAATGTTCTTTCACTAATCCAATATGATGCATCTGTAGAAGTGGTAAATTTTGATTTGTCTTGATTGTTATTGCTTCCTGTATTTGGATTTTCATTAACAATTGATGAATTACTTGTAATTGTATATATTGCATAACCAACTAATCCAGCACCAACAACAGATGATACAATTGCAATTGACATTCATAATCTATTTTTATTTTTTTTCTTTTTGTCATTTGGAATAGGTGATTGATAATTATACCCATTATAATCACTACTTATTCCATCATAACCATAATCATATGAACTATCATCATAATTGTATTTAAAAATTTTTTTCTTAAGTGCATTAAATTTCATAAAAATCCTAAAACAAAAAACATATTATATACTTAAAAACAAATATATAATCCAATATATAAATTCTACTTTTATTTATTTTTAACTACAACACTAAAAAAATAAAATAATTTATTTT
>JAIDMU010000117.1 GCA_029050415.1 Malacoplasma sp. | reverse complement strand
TATAATTAAAACTAGAATTACTAATTATATTAATAATCCTAGTTTTAATTGGTTTTAAATGCAAAATTTCAACTGTAACCAAATTATTGTATTGATCAATACATTTAATTTTTTGATTTGGTTTTATTCTTAAAACTTGTAAGTGTTTTAAATCACTATCAGAAAACCAAACTTTATTATTTTTTATTTGAATTGAAAACTGACGCATATATAAATTATTTTATTTTACTAAAATTTTATCTAAAACAAAATTAATAAATTTATAAGATTTATCTTCACTATATCTTTTACTAGTTACAACAGCTTGATCAATAACTATTTTTTTATCTATTGGTAAAACTTGATATTCACAAAAGGATTCCATTAAAATTGCTAAATCCACTTTATTTAGCCTATCAATATCTCAATTTTCTTTTAAAAAGGGTTGTATTTTCAATTTAATAGCATTTTTATTTTTGATAAAATATGCTATAACTTTTGCCATCTGTTTATCACCTAGTCAAGCTAGCTCCTCATTGAATTTTAAAATAGAGTCTTTATTTTTTAAATTCATAACTAAAACTGAATAAATAAAACGAAAACAAGCAACTCTCTTTTTTCATTGTGTTATAGGTTGTTGATTCTCACCTTTTTCAATTGACTTTTCTTTTTTTGTACTAGTTTTCATAACTAAAAATAACTAAACTATTACTTATACCAAAGTGCATTAATAACATAAACATGATTTGGTTATAAAGCATTTTTTGATCTTCAATTGAAATATCACTATTTTTATCTAAAAAAATTTCAACTTTTTTCAAACTACCTTTTTTAATGTCAAAATCAATTTTAATTAAACTTTTTTTATCAACTACATCAAAAATTAATTTTTCTATAACACTTCTTATTCTTTTTTCATCAAGTGTTATGACACCATATTTATTTGTAGAAAGTTTTAACATTTTTTTACTTATCCCTTCCGATGTATTCGCCAGAAGAGGTATTAACTATAACTTTATCACCTGTTTTAATGAATTGAGGAACATCTAATTCTAAACCTGTTTCTAATTTGGCTTTTTTCATCGCTGCTTGAACAGTATTTCCTTGAACAGCTTCTTCAGCAAATTCAACTTTTAAAGAAACTTGATCAGGTAAAGAAACATTTAAAACTTCTTCACCAAATTTTAAAATATTAACTTCTGAACCATCAATAATGAATTTTTTTTCTCATTTTAATTTATTTGCATCAATTTCTATTTGTTCAAAAGTTTCACTATCCATAAAAACTAAATTATTTTTATCTTCATAAGAAAAAATAGCTTTGACTTTATCAACAATAGCTCTTTCAAGTTTTTCACCAGTTAAAACTTCAGTAGTAATTGAACTAGTTCTTAAATTTTTTACTTTACATTTAACAATTCCTTCACGCATTGCAGTTTTATTAAATGAATTTTCAATAACTAAATATAAGTTATTTTTAAAAATAAATGTATTACCAGGACGTAAATCTTTGGCATGAATAATTTGTGACATAGATTAAACCACCAAGTTAATTTGAATATACATTAAATTTTATCAAAATAAAAAAAAATAACCAAGATGCATAAATCTGGTTATTTTTCAAATTTAAAAATTACTTTTCAATATCAGCTCTTGTAAGTTTTGGAGTTGTATGAACTTTAACTTCATAAAAAATTTGTTGTTTTCTTTTTCTTTTAGGAGCACCAGTTACAGTAACTAATTGATTTTCTGAAGAAGCTGGTCTTCCAAAAAAACCTTTTTTAGCAGGTTGAGCAGCTTGTGGTTGAGGTTGTTCAACAGTAGGTTGAGGTTGAACTGCAACAACAGGTGTAGGTGTAGGTGTTGGAACTACAATCACTTGTTGGTTTTTTTGCTGTAAATCAGAAAGTTTTTTAGTACCTAAGTTAATTTCAGTTAATAATCTCAATCTTTCAAGTTCTAAAGTTTCATCAATTTTTCTTCTTTCCTCTTCGATTTTCTTCAATCCAGCAACATATTCATCATCTTTTTTGATTCTATATTTTTGCTCAATAATTGCATCCAAATTATCATTTCCATCATTTTTGAAAGAAGCATTTTTAACTTTTTGTTCAACTTCTTCAAGTTTTCTAGATTGTCTTTCTAAATCAGCAACTGTTTGAGCTTGTACTCTAGAAAGTTCTCTTAATTGATTTAAAGTTTGTTCTAATGAATTCATAAATTCTTTTTGTTTATAATTTTCATCACCTTTTGATGATAATTTAGCAGCTTCAATGCTTCTTAAACGATTAATTTCTTCTTCTTGTCTTTGAACAGTATTTTCTAAATCAATAATTTTTTGATTTTCTTTTTCTCAATTACTATTAGATTCTTTTTGAGCAACAAAATCATTAACTGATTCACTTTTAATTATTTCTTGTGTTTCTTCATAAGAAATATTGTCCATATCATTATTAATACGGTAATTATTAATTCTTGTTATTTTTGTTCCTGGAATTGGAACATTTCCATTGTAGTAATTGTGTTTCATATCATCCTCATCTAAATAATTTACATTTTCTGATAAATTGTTTTCATATCTTATACTACCACTATTTGAGTTATATAAAGCATTTTTAGCAATTTCATCAAATAATTCATTTCTCAAATTTTCATTTTCTAATTCTTGCAATCTTAATTGCTCTTGCAAAGCACTAATTTTTGAATTAACATCACTAATTTCATTAGCAACTTTTAAATTGTCTTTAGATAATTTTTTTAAATCATCTAAATTGTTTTTTAAAGAAGGTTTTTGATGCATTTCATTTTCATCACAAATAAACTTAACATTTCCAAAACCTAAATTTTCTGTTTCATAAATTTTTTCTTTAACTAATTCAAATGCTTGCTTTTGAATTAAGATATTTACATCTTTTTTATCAAGTTTTTCTAAGAATTCTTTTTCACTTTTGAAATTTAAGTATTTTAGAAACTCATCAGCATTAAATTTTTTATTTTTTATTAAATTAGCAATTGTGTAAATTAAATCTTTTCTTTCCTCTGAAAGTAGTTCAATTTGTTGTGATTGTAAGTCAATTAGTTTTTCCAGTTCTTCTAATTTATTACCATTTTTAATTTGAGCTTCATAAACTTTTAGAATTTCTTTTTGTGAATTTTGAGCATTATCTAAAATTTTACCAATTTCTTGTTCACTCAAAGATTCACCAATTCCTAAACCTAAAGCAGTTTGATTTAATAAATATTCTTCAATCTTTTCTTCAGCAATTTCTTTTGCTTTGTTTGAAATATGATTTTCTAAATCTTTGAAAGATTCAAATTTTGCATCTGCAAAATCATATGAAGAAAAGTCTCTTTCTTGATATTTAATTAAATCTTCTAAATCTTTAATTTTTTCATCAATTAAGTTTCTTAAAAAATCATTTTGATCTTTCTGTCTTAATAACTCTTCTTCTAAAACATAAATCTTATCTTGGTTTTTTCTAATCTCTTCTCTAGCCTGAATTTGAAACATACTAAGAGAATCAACTCTTTGTAAAGCTTCTCCAAAAGATTCGGTTGCTAAATTAATTGTTTCTTGGGTTGTAAATTGAAACTTGTTTTCTAAAGCTGCAACTTCTTCAAAATACCTTTTATCAATTAAATCAATTACATCCTGTTTTGTTAGATTAACAGAATCATCCAATTGTGCTTGAACTTTACTTAGAATTTCATTTTCTAGTTCCTGTTTAAATAATTGAGCATTAAAGTTTTCAGAATTAAAATTTTTTAAATCTAATTTCTGGAAAAAATTTTTTAGATATTCATTCATTTCTAAAATCTTTTCACCAGCAATAAGAATTATTTTTTTATCTTCTGATAACTTTTGAAATTCTTCATTAAGCTCTAATTCTTCTAATCTTGACATGTATTTTTGCTCACTCATTATCTGAACCTCTTTTTTAGTCAACCACTAATTATCCTTTCTTTTAGATGAAACAAATTCGTTATATTCCTTTTCATAAAACCAATTTAAATCATCATCTTTAACATTTGGATTTTCTTGTTTTAAGTCATTAATTTTAAAATCAAGATTAACAACTTTATTTTCAAAAGTTTTTTTAAGATTTTCATTATCTAAACGACTTAAAATATCTTTTACACGATTAATAAAAAAGTCATTACCTTTTAATTTATTTTCAATTGATGAACTTGAAGAATTAACATAAGAAAGTGTTGCTTTTTTTCTTATTTCATCTTCTACTAAACTTTTAACTAATTCGATTATGCTTGAAGTTAAATCATTTTTTCAAACATCCAATAATTTCTTAACTGTTGAATTATTAGTATAAAAATCATAAGTTTCAATTTGGTTTGATAAAAGTTTTTGTAAATTTTCTAAAGCTTCTTTTTGTGAAATAATTTTTTCTAAAAGAAGTTGAAATGAATTTTCTTTATCAAATCTTAATCCATCAATTTCCTCAGTTTGCTTATTTACTAAAAATTCTAATTCATCTAGCAATGTATTACATTTCATTAAAGTCTCATAATTTCTCACAATTTCTTGACTATGTAAATCTATTGTTTTGTCTCTTTTAGTTAATTCAGCATAAACACCACTTAAGGCCTCATTTTTAATTTTTAAAAAGTTATCAGATACTTCTCTTCTTATTGCATCTGGAATAATCTTTAGTGTTTCTTCTTTTAAATTATTTTCAATAGTTATTCTAATGCTATCAGCATCTCTTTGAATTTGATTTAACTTATCTTCAATAACAACATAAATTTTATCTTTGATAATATTTGAAAGCTCTTTAGAATCTCTTAACAAAGTAATAATTTGATAATCATCTAATCTAAAATTATCAATATGTCTTTCTAAATCAATAATACTTGCTTTAATTTTTTCCATTTCAGATGAATATAAAGAACCATAATGACTTTCAATAATTTCTAATTGTTCTTTAGTATCATTTTTTCTATTAATTAATGAAATGTCATTATTAATTTCATAAACTCTATTTTCTAAGTTTTTTAAACTATTATTTAAATTTATACTTTTTTGGTTAAAATCACCTAATTCTAAATCTAATTTATTAGCCAAATGATCAATTCTTAACTTGAATTCATCACCCAAATAATTATTATTATCAGAAATCATATTAGAGATTTTAGATTCTAATGATTTTTGGAATAATTTTGATGAAAGAACTGAGTCTAAGAAATTTTCAATATCCATAACATCTTTAAGTTTGATATCAATACTTTCTAAATGTCTCTTTGTTTCTTCAGCATTTTGTTCTAATAATGAAAATTTTTCTAAATTTCTAGCATCTAATAAATCAACATTTTTTCTTAAACTATCAAAAGC
>JAIDMU010000116.1 GCA_029050415.1 Malacoplasma sp. | reverse complement strand
TATGTTTATAAGAGACATCCTATTGACTTTAATTATAACTTTTTTTTTTTTTTTTGCATTAATTTCGAAAAATTTGACAAAAATATAATCATTCTTAAAAAAATAAAAAACATTAAATTAAGCTTTTAAATACATTTAAAAAATAAAAAATATAGTACAAGTATTTTGTTGTAACTATATTTTTAAATTAAATATTTTTTTATTAATTATCTTTCAAATTATTATTAAAACTTTACCTAATAATTTATTTTCTTATTTGAATTTTTTTGTATTTAGAATTTGGCTTTATCTTAATAAAAATAATGCTTGATATTAGAATAGTTGTTAATATCAATAGTCCAATTATAATTCCAGCTATTTCTACACTGTTAAAAACGATGACAGTACTTCAGTCATTTTCATCTTGTGAAGGAAATTCATTATTTGTTGTTAAAAAACCATTATAAATTATTTTTTTAATAGCTTTATCTTTTGGAAAACCAACTGGTAAAATTCCATCTCCATTTTCACTATCTTTAATTGGAATAGATAATGTAATTTCAATACTTGTGTCATTAACTTTTTTTAAATTAATCATTTGATTAGTTATTGTAATTGGTTGATTTAAAAAACTCACATCTTGCAAAAAGTTTTTAATAATAAAATCTTTATCGTCATTTTCAATGATGCTATCAATGTCATACTTTTGTTTAATATCATTAACTGCTTCATCATTTTTAAAAACTAAAACTAAATCATCCAATTTATATCCACCATCTATTAAAATAGCATCTAATGAATAAATTGACTCTGAGTTTTCGTCATTTGTTCCTAATTTATTAGAAGCAATAATATTAATTGAAAAACTGATTGTACCAATTTCATCATTTGCAATAATGTTTTTAATTTGAATATTGTAGTCAGTACCTAAATCTAATTTTTCTAAAACTATATTTCTTATTTCTTGTTCACTATAAGAACTTGCCATTTTATTTTTTAAAAAATTAGATTTACTAATTTGCAATTTCATGTTCTCAATATTATTAGCAATCGATAAAAAACTAATATTACTATTTTCTGTTTTCTCATAAATTGAATTTTTATTAGTTTCTCTTGATAACAATTCAACCTTGTTATCTTTATCATTAATGTAATTTTTAACAAGATAAGACTTATTGTTATTTTCATAAGTTAAAGAACTAACATTTGTTATAGTATAAGGTCTTGATTCTACTGTATATTCACTTCTTACAACAATTGGATTATTGCCTGTAGTATTAGCATTTACTAATTTAATATAACGATAGTTATTAAAGTATGTATATACACCTTTGTAATATCCACTAAAACTATAGTAAAACAAATTGCTTGTTTTATCATAACCCATTGAATTAATGTCTCAAGTATTTATTTGGATGTTTTTATCAATAAAAGGTTGGTAGTTTTCTTTTGAAGGACCATATAAAGTATCATTTGTTGTAGAATTTATAATCATTTTTGCAACTCCTGAACCTTTTTTTTCATTTACAAAAAATCAATAGTGAGAAAAAGAGGAAACCAAAGGATCATAAGAATCAATATAAATTGCTAAGAATTCAACATTTTTAGCAGCGTTAAATCCTGTATTATAAAATCTTTTATAAACATCATCAAATTTTGGAGGTTGATTAGGACTTTTTGTAAAATAACCCCTTGTATGATGATTGCTAGCTTTATTATTTGCAATATAAGGAAGTGCTTCACCATTTATATTTTTGATGTTGTTAAAATCATTATCAATTTGAACAACATAATAATCAAAAGATCCATTAATATTTTTAGAATGAACTGTGATATTTCTACTATCTATATAATAATTAAAATAAACTCTTGCATCATTAAAGTTAACAGAAGAAAGTCATAATGCATAATTAACACCTGGTACATTACTAGGAACAATTCCAAGTAGCATATCATTAGCATTAGTTCCACTTACTCTTGAATAAAATGGGTTAGAATCAGAATTATCTTTTAATGCATCTTTAATAACTGAAAAACCTTTTCCACTTTCATCAAATGATAAAATTTTAGTTGTTCTATTAATGTCTGCAACTGTATTAGCTGAAGTTACTATTAATTGATTTGCTGAATTTAAAAAAATAAAAGCTGAATCATCATTAACTGAACTAATTATTTCATCATTTGCCAAATCTCCATTTGTTGGAACAAAAACAGATCCAGATTTAACATCTAATCCAAATACAACTAAATTTTGTAAAGATATGCTATTTTCAGATACTTCATTTTCCTCATTGTTTTTGTTTTCAACTTTTTCACCAAATAAAACAAATAAAATCTGTTTTTCTTCTAGATATATATAATTGATTACTTTAAATGAATTAATATCATCAATTTTTTTAATTTCATTATAGTAATTTTTAATAAGTTTATTTTCAGTTAATTTACTACTTCAAAGTAACATTCCTGAATATGAAGTGCATGTTATGGTTTGCATATTTGTAGTCATTCCAATTTGTGCACCACCAGGTTTTAAATTTTGCTTATCATCACTGTTATTTTTTGTCTGATTGGAATTAAAAATAACATTAACTGGGTATATATTTTTATCAGAATAAGAAACAATATAATTTCTAAAATTTTTAATGCTTGTATCATAGACAGCAGATGCTTCTTCTACATAATCTCTACTATCATTTATTTGATTAGTGTTTAATTCATTTTTAACTAAACTAATTTTATTTTCACTTTTATTTATAAATAAACTAAATGGTGTTACCAATAAAGGTAAAGTAAAAATAGTAGAAGTTAATAATTTTTTTATCTTCATATTTTTCATTATTTATTCCCTTATCA
>JAIDMU010000115.1 GCA_029050415.1 Malacoplasma sp. | reverse complement strand
TAATTTAACAAATTAATTCTTATTTATTTTAAATTTAAAAAGATAAATTTATAGATTGAATCTTTCTTTAACTATTTTATCTATTTTTATAGCTGCGCTAGTGGCTTTCTCATAAAAAACAAATTCAAATAGCTTTTCATTTATATAAGGTTCTTTTTTTAGATTATTTAAAATATTAAGAGATTTAGAAAATTGTAGTAAATAATTTACATTAATTACAGTACCGCTAGTTCCTATAATCAAAACCATATCTTTTTCAGTGATACCATTAAAAATTTGATGAAGTTTAAGATATTGTGGAGCTTGTTCATTGAAAAAAACAATATAAGGTTTAATTCATTTAGAAGAACACTTAATACATTTTTTAAAATCATATGGGTTGTAATTTAAATCATTATATATGTAATCACAATCTGTACATATTAATTTATTTGAATATCCATGTAAATGAATTACATCTGTGCAACCTGCTTTTTCTAGTAAATCATCAATATTTTGAGTAGTTAAAATGCAATTATTTTTTAATTGTTTTTTTCATTCTGCAATTTTGATGTGCATTAAATTTGGTTTTTTATTTTTTAACTCTTTTCTTCTGTCATTATAAAATTTATGTACTATTTCAAAGTTTTGTTTTCAAGTTAAGTAATTGCAAACAACATTAATGTCATGATTATTTCATAATCCTGTATCACTTCTAAATGTTTGTATTCCACTTTCAGCACTTAATCCAGCACCACTTAATATAATTAGTCTATTCATAACAAATTTATTCTATTAGTAATTTTTAAAAAATAATTCAATAATATTTTCTGCTGTTAAATTTTCTAAAATAGTATTTAAATTATAGTTTTTAACAATTTCTTTAATATTATTTATTTCATAACTTTGGTTTAAAAAAAGATTTTCAAATTCATTTAAGTTTTCACAAAACAAACCATCAGATGTGAAATAGATATCTGTAATTTTATTGTTATTAGTTTTTAATTTTATTTCTAATGATCCACTTGGAATTCTTATTTTATTTGTGTAGGTAAAATCAAAATCTCTTCCATAAATTCAATTTTTATTTCCAAATTTTTCTTCAACTAATTTTTTTATTTTTTTATTATTTGTTAAATCGATATTTTCTCTTTTTGAGTTGTACTTATTTTCAAAAAATTTTATAAATTTTTCTTCAAAATCATTTTGATTTAAATCTACTAAATTTTTAATATTTTCTACTCTACTTTTAACAGATTCTATTCCTTTAGAAGTTAATTTTGTTTTATCAACAGTTAAAAGTTTGACCATTTTTTCTATATCAACATCAAACAATAAAGTTCCATGAATTAAATAATCGTTTTTGTAGAATAAAACAGCATTACCTGAAACTTTTTTTTCATTTACAATAATGTCATTTCTACCAGAAAAATTAGCTTTTATTCCAACACTATTTAAAAAATCAACTATGTCTATTAAACATTCTTTAAAATTAAATTTATCTTTTTTATTTCTTTTAATAAAAGTAAAACAAATATTTCCACTATCTTGAAAAACAGCACCACCACCACTATTTCTTCTTACACATGAAACATTAAGTTCGTTTGCAAAAATTTGGTTTACTTCTCCTGCAAAATTTTGATTTTTTCCAATAACTATAGTATTTTTGTTTTTCCAAAACAAAAATAAATCATCCTTTAAATATTGTTCTTCAGTTAAATAATAGTGTTCACTAGCTAAATTTATTTCTGGGTTTGTTGAATTTAATTTTATTATTTTCATATTTAATGCTCTTTTTGTTATGTTTAAATTTTAATTATTTATTTTTTCGTTTGTAAATTTATTATATTTTTTCATTTAATATTATTTTTTAGATTTTTATGCTTAATCTTTGTACTTTATAAATAAAGTAATTTTTATTTTTTAAACATTTTTTCATATTTTTTAATGAATAACAAACAATTTTGTTTTATATAATTATTTTTAATAACAAATTAAATTAGGTATGTTATGGAA
>JAIDMU010000114.1 GCA_029050415.1 Malacoplasma sp. | reverse complement strand
ATTTATAAGTTATTGGGAGTAAACATGGCTAGTAATAAAAACTTAATGACAGAATCTGGTAAAAAGGAACTTGAAAAAGAACTTAATCATTTGATTAATGTAAGAAGACCAGAAATTATTAAACAAATTCAAGAAGCTAGAGAACAGGGTGACTTGTCTGAAAATGCTGATTATGATGCTGCAAAAAATGTACAAGCACAAGTTGAATCTAGAATTAAAGAAATTCAAGATACATTAAGCAATGTAAAAATTATTAAAGAAGAAAAAGGATCTACAAGTGGTAAAGCAGTTACTGTTGGTTCAACAATAACTATTAAGGACTACCAAGATGGTAAATCTTACACTTACAAAATTGTTGGTGCTATTGAATCAGATCCATCACAAAATAAAATTTCAAATGAGTGTCCTTTAGCAAAGTGTGTTATAGGAAAAAAAGTTAATGATGAAGTTAATGTTAAGGGAATTGAAGAACCATACAAAGTAAAAATTCTTCAAATTTCTAACTAAAACTTTAAAACTAAATTTTTTAAATATCAGAAAATAATATATAATTAGTATGTTTGTGATATATTTTTGCAAACATTATGGGTAGTTAGCGAAGTGGCCAAACGCAGCTGACTGTAAATCAGTTACCTCGTGTTTCGGCGGTTCGAATCCGTCACTGCCCACCATTATTGGGCTGTAGCCAAGCGGAAAGGCAATAGACTTTGACTCTATCATGCGTTGGTTCGAACCCAACCAGCCCAGCCATTTACTTTAAATAAATAGACCTTTTGGTCTTTTTTGTCCCATTAGCTCAGCGGTAGAGCATTTCACTTTTAATGAAGGGGTCATAGGTTCGAGTCCTATATGGGACACCATTTAAATTTCTTTATTGGTAGCTGGAGTGGCGGAATGGTAGACGCACAGGACTTAAAATCCTGTTACAGCAATGTAGTAAGGGTTCAAGTCCCTTCTCCAGCACCAGTTTGCGGGTGTAGTTCAATGGTAGAACTATAGCCTTCCAAGCTATTAACGTGGGTTCGATTCCCATCACCCGCTCCAAGTAAAATGACCTAAAAAACATCATAGTTTAACTATGGTGTTTTTCTTTTTGTTTTGATTGCTATAATCTTAATAAGTGTTTTATGAAGTTAATAAAATTATTTAAAAAAATTTTTTTTAGTATTTTTCTAGTAGGTTTTATTTTTCCTATTACTTCTTGTTCTCAAATAAATTATGAAAAGTTATATGAAAAAAATTATTATATTGAAACCAAAGAAACTGAGTTAATTAAAAAAAGAAGTTTAGATTTAATTTTTAATGTATCTACTTCTGTTATTAAAGGTACTGGTTGAGTTTGAAAAAAAAGCGGTGACTACTATTATATTGCAACAAATTTACATGTTGCTAAGTATTTAAGTTATATTGGAAATATTTTCATTAATGATAAAGGTGAAACTGAAAATTTTTCAAATATTAAAAATTTTACTTCTAAAATTGGTTATGCTACATCAAATTCAAACAATATTGAAGCTGAAATTAGTGTTAGTAATCCAACTATAGTATATACAACTTTAATGGATGATGAATTTAATAAAAATATAAATGGTGATACTCCACAATATTTCATTGGAGAAAATCCATATTATGGAATTAGTGACATTTGCATATTAAGATATTATTTTCCAACTAATGAAGAAAATTTTTCTAGTGAAACAAAAGAAAATCAAAGTTCTTATAAAAATTTTATAAGAGATTGAATTAGTATTTTTGATGAAAATGAAATTCAAATTTATGATGGTAATGTAATTAATTTATCTGATTATGCTTTTTATTCAGGAGGTTTTCCTAGGGTAGAACAAAACAAGACAAAATGAGAACCTATTTCAGATTTTACTTTAAATAATCAAATAACAAATTATGCTACACCTTTGTACAATAAATTAAAAACACCAAATAATGAATATGGTACAAGTTCTAGTTTAATCACTTATGTTGACAAAAATTATAAGCAAAATAAGGATATAACTGATAATAATTACACATTACAAAGTTGATATACAAATTATTTAAACATTAGTTATACTGGATATTTTTATGCACATTCAGATGAAGGTGCTTCTGGTAGTATGCTTGTTACTAAAATGGATGATAAATTATATATTGTTGGAATTTATTGGGGAATTTCAGAATTTAAAGTTGGAGATAATTTAAAAGAATTGGGAAGTTTTGATATTTTTGTTACAGAAAAGTACAATATAGTTAAAGAAGCAAATGATATTATTTTAAAAGACATTGCTGATATTAGTACTAATCAAGAAAATATTTAATTTTCTTGATTAGTTAATAGAATTATAAATATGGTTATTTTTGTTGCTAAATTAAGACAGTATTCAATTGGTACAATTGTATTTGGAATATTAATTATTATTTTTTTAACTTTGGGAATTTTAGGTTTAACAAAAGTATTTTATCAAAAAATCGATAATCCAAATTTTAGTGATTTAGTGCAAACTGAAGATCACAATGACCCATTTTTGTATTTAGGTGAAGACAATCAAATTTATTCTAAAGTTTTATCAACCTATGTTTATGCAATTTCTTTTTCAATGTTTTCCATTTCAATCTGTTTTTGATTGTTTTTTTCAATCAAAAATTATTTAATTAGTAAAAAGATTGATGAAGCAATAAATTCTGATA
>JAIDMU010000113.1 GCA_029050415.1 Malacoplasma sp. | reverse complement strand
TTTTTTTTACTTTTTTTTTATTTACCCATTTTTTTATATATGATTAATATAGTTTTACAGAGAAAAATTTATGGAAAAATTAGAAATACAAAAAATTGCTAAAATGTTTGATCATACCAATCTTGCTCAAGATGCTAGTTTTGAAGACATTAAAAAATTGTGTGAAGAAGCTTTGAGTTACAATTTTTATTCAGTTTGTGTTAATCCTTTTTATATAAAAGCATGTAAAAATTTTTTAGAAAATTCATTAGTAAAAGTTTGCACAGTTATTGGATTTCCATTAGGTCAAAATACAATTGAATCAAAAGTTTTTGAAACACTTGATGCAATAAAAAAAGGTGCAGATGAAATTGACATGGTTATTAATGTAGTCAAACTAAAAGAAAAAGATGTTAATTATTGTTTATCTGAAATAAATCATATTAAAAAAGCTTGTGGTCAAAAAGTTTTAAAAGTGATTGTAGAAACTTGTTTATTAACATCTGAAGAAAAAAGTTTAGCAGCAAAAATTGTTTTATTATCAGATGCTGATTTTATAAAAACTTCTACAGGTTTTTCTAAAAGTGGTGCTTCATTTGAAGATATTGAAATATTTAAAAAAATTGTTGGAGATAACAAGTTAATCAAAGCAGCAGGTGGAATAAAAACTGCTGAAGACTTATTGAAAATGATTACTCTAGGATCAAACAGAATTGGTACATCTAGAGGTGTTAGTTTGATAGAAGAATTAAAAAATAAATAGGAGAAATTATATGAAACTTAAATTATTAGCATTAACTCTTTCAAAATTTCAAGATTTAGAAATGGTTGGATTACTTTCTATTTTTAAAGCAAGTCAAAAATTTGAAAAAATCGATTTTTATTCACCAGAAAATAAAGATTTAGTAACAGGTCAATTTGACATTGCTAATATTAAAACAATTACAAGTTTTGATGTTAATCATTATGATGTTTTATTTATTCCAGGTGGATTTGGTGCAAAATTATTAAGAAATTCTAAAGAAGGAATTGATTGTGTAAAACAATTTATTGAAAAAGATAAATGAGTAATTGCAATTTGTGATGCTCCAAATGCTTTAGCAGATCATAACTTAATAGCAAAAAATCAAAAATACATTTCTTGATCTGATGGGGATATTAAAGATCCAAAAAGAATTACTGATTTTAACACACACGTTTTTCACTCAGGTAAATTAATAACTGGCAGATGTCCTGTTGTTACTTTAGATTTAGCTTTTTATTCTTTAGCAGTTATTTTTGGAAAATCTTTTAGTGAAGAATTAAAAATAAAATTAATGGGTAAAAAATAAATTAATTTTTTTAAAAATTAGATAAAAATAATTTTAAATTAATAAATATATAATTAATTATCAATAGCAAGATTATGAATAAATTGGAAAAATTTTTTGAAATAGTTAGTTTGTCATTTTATGGTGGCAGTGAATATAATGGTACAAATGATGCGGGTCAATACAATTTTTATGGTCATAAAAGTTGGGTATATTATTTATTTGGTGCAATATTTTTAGTTTTAACATTACTATCACTTTGATATACATGAAAAGTTAGACACAGTAAAAAAGAATATGAAAATATTGCAATTAGTTTTAATTGATGAAAAAAATTTTGATATCAACATCGGTTTGCTATTATGATTTTAGTAACTGTTGCTTTATTTATGATATCAATTGCTTTTTTTACATTAAATTTAGTTATTATAGAACCACAAAGTGAGTAACAAAATGAACTTAAATAAAAATAAATTATTATTAGGTAGTCATGTAGGTTTTAAGTCTAAAAAATATTTAGTAGATAGTGTTAATGAAACTTTATCTTATAATGGAAATTGTTTTATGATTTTTACAGGTCCACCTCAAAATTTTATTAGAAAAGAGATAGATTTAAATTTAGTAAATGAAGCTAAAAAAATAATGGAAGAAAAAAACCCATTGTTACTAGAAAATATTGTTGTTCATGCACCTTATTTAATTAATTTAGGTTCACCAAAAGAATCTACAAGAAAATTAGGGTTAAATCAATTAATTGTTGAAATTAATAGAACTTATCAAGTTGGGTCAAAACTTTTAGTGTTACACCCTGGGAGTGCTTTAGATTCTAACAGAGATGATGCTATTAATCATATTATTAATAACTTAAATGTAGCTTTGTCAAAAACAAATAATGATGTAATAGTTTGTATTGAAACAATGGCAGGCAAAGGTAGTGAGGTTGGAATAAATTTTTCAGAAATTTCTAAAATTGTATTAGGAATAAAAGATAAATCAAGAATTGGTGTTTGCTTAGATACTTGTCATATTCATGAATCAGGAATTGATATAAGTAATCCTGATGTTGTTTTAAAAGAATTTTCAAAATATTTAGATATTTCTTTTATTAAAGTTATTCATTTAAATGATTCTAAAAATGAAAAAGGTGCAAGAAAAGACCGTCATGATAATATTGGTTATGGAAAAATAGGTTTTGATGTGTTGGTTAAATGAGCACACAATAAACAATTAGCAAACATACCAAAAATTTTAGAAACACCATATCGAGATGAAAAACCTATTTATAAACAAGAAATAGAAAACTTGAATTTAAAGGTTTGAAAAGAAAATGAGTAAAAAGTTAATAGATAAATTAAATAGTAAAACAGATAAAAATTTTAGAATAACAAAAATTAGAGTTGATATTATAGATTGTTTAAATGATGATTATCATGGACATACTATTAAAAACATTATTGATCATTTGAATACTAAAGGTAAAAAAGTTAATGTTAGCAGTGTTTACAATACTATTAATTTTTTAATTGATGAAGGTATTGTTGAAATTAGAACAGATTTTGACACAAAAGAACAATCTTTTGAGTTAATTGATAAAGATAATTTGCACATTCACTTACATGATTTAACAAACAACAAAATTAAAAAAATTTCTTTACCTAATAATATTAAAGATGTTATTTCAGATTTTCTAAAAAAAGAAGGATATCAATATGAAAACATTAAGCTTGATATAACTGCAACTAAAAGTGGTAAAAAGATGCCCTAATAGCTTAATGGATAAAGCGCTTGTCTTCGGAACAAGTGATGGAGGTTCAATTCCTTTTTAGGGCGCCAATAAAAAGATAAACCCAGAATAATAAAAAAATATTCTGGGTTTTTTATTCTAATTTTTGATTATATACTTAAAATAAAAGGTAAAATTGGGAGAAACAGTAAATGCATTTGTGGAAGTGGGAAGAAATATAAG
>JAIDMU010000112.1 GCA_029050415.1 Malacoplasma sp. | reverse complement strand
AAAATAAACAGATCTACCTTGAATGTTTTGGTTATTAATAAAAATTTGATTATTAAATTTTGTTATTCTTATTAAATTTTCTTTAGGTGCTTTTTGCTTTGAAATACAACAAACACGAAAAACTTTTTTATTCATCTTCAAGTTCTAAATTATCAAGTTCTGATGTATCAATACTTTCTTCAACTGATATATCATCAGTATCGTCCATTAGTTCATCAAAAACATTAACTTTTTCTTTTTTCTCTTTTGGTTGTTTATTAATGTTTTTGTTTTTAACATTTTTTTCTTTTTTATTTTTTAATAAAGGATCATCACCACCAATATCATCAATGTTAATAGAAGGTTTTTTAATTAAAATTGGTTCATCTGCTTCAATTTCATCAGGGTTAAACTCTTTAACTTCTACCTGTTTTTTCTTAGACGCTTTCTTTTCTTTTACTGGTTCTTCATCAAAAATTTCTTTACCTGTACCATCTACTAAAACAATTTCTTCTTCATCATCAAAGTTCTTTTTTTGTTTTTTTGTAGAATTAGTTGATGTAGTGTTTAATAAACTTTCAACATCATCATCAGTAATACTTTCTAAATCTGCACGGTATTGTTCATAATCAAATGGTGTGTCAATTGGCAAGTCTGCAGAAAAATTATTGTAAAAATCATTGTTATTTCTTTTGTTAGAACTAGATTTCCAATTGTTATTATTTTGACTATTTTTGTTATTAACAAAACTAGATTTAGGTTGTTTAACTTTTGAAGAAACAAAACCTGAAATATCTTCATATTTAATTTTTGATTCTTTAGCAAACTCTTCAGAAACAATATCAATACTTCACCCAGTTAATTTAGATAAAAGTTTAACATTAACCCCATTTTTACCAATTAATTTGTATAGATTATTTTCAGGACAAACAATAGTTATAATTTTTGATCCTGGTTTGTCTTCATCATCTGAAATTTCCATTCCTAAAATTTTTTCAGGATGACACGCATTAACTAAAAATTGCTTTGGATCTTCATCATATAAAATTACATCTATTCTTTCATTATTTAACATTTGTGAAATTTTTTTAATTCTTTCCCCTTTTGGACCAACTGCTGTACCAATAGCATCAACACCATATGTTCTTGATGTAATTGCAACTTTTGTTTTATATCCAACAATTCTTGCAATTTTTTTAATTTCAATTGTTCCATTAGCAATTTCAGAAATTTCATTTTTTAAAAGATATTTCAAAAGTCTTTCATCAGATCTAGATAAAATTATTGGTCACCCTTTTGTTTGTTGTTTTACCTCTTTTATTACAAATAAATAACTTTTTCCTGGAATTAAATCTTCACCTGGAATTTGGTCAGGTTTTAGTAAAACTCCTTTAGTTGTTCCTAAATTCACTTCAACTAAACGCTCATTTTTTTCAACTTCTGCTCTAATTATGTAACCTACTTTATCTTTTCATTCTTCATAAGTTTTAAAATTAGAAATTTCATTTAAGTTATGGTTTAAAATTTGACCAAAATGAAAAGCTAATCTTCTTTCAAATTGACCTATTTCAACTTCAGTTTTTACTATATCCCCAAGTTTATATGATTTTTTAATTTCTTGAGCATATGCTAAATTTATCTCTTTATCATCATCAATTTCATCTTCTGTTTTATCAACAACTATTCTTTTTTCAAAAAGTTTAATTGTTTCTTTTTCTTCATTTATTTCAGTTTCAATATCCACATCAGGATTTTCTTTTAAATATGATTTTTCTAAAGCTGTTTTTAAAATATTAATAATATTTTCTTTGCTTGTTTCTTTTTCTTGAGCAACTTTATCTAAGTTTTCTCAAAAAGCTTTGCTAATTTTCATTTTTACTCCATATTAAAAAAGAAATTGAGCAAGACAACATCCTGCTCAATTTGCACTAGGTATATTTTATTACAATATATAAAATATTAAATTATTTTTTTATATTAATTAAAATATAGTTAGTATTTTAAATTATAAAAAAATCTTGGAAATTTTTACCTTCCAAGATTTAAAGCAATAATTCTACTTATAGAATTCACCTTGTCAGAATCAACTAGCAGCTGAATCTACTTTACTGTTAATGTATGATAATCCTTCAGAATAACTATCAACCATCTTTTTTGAATCAAGATCATAATACATAAAAGGCAAATATAATTGATGATTCATTGCAAAAATATTAATGTTTGCATTTACATCAGTTTTGCCAACTATATATTTAATCACAATGTGAATTGGTAAAGAGAAATTAAATAATGCATCTGAATGTGCTGTAACAAGTAAATTAGTATTAGATAGGTAATCAGGAAGCAATTTAGGATTAGATAGATAGTTATGATTTCTAATAACAGAAAAATTATTAGAAATAGAATAATTATTTAGTGTTATTTTTTGATTAAAGAAATCTGGAATAATTGGTGTACGAGCAATAATTTTTTCATAATTATTGCCAGTGTCAGAATATCTAACATTATACAAATCACCTGTATTTACACGATCAAAATTAAAACTTTCATGTCATGTAGACATTTCTTTATAAAGTGCTTCTGCTTTGATTTTTTTGCTTTCATCAACTTTACTAACAGTGAATCCAGTAGTGTATAAATTTGGATCATATGTTAAAGTATTAGCAACAACTTCAGATGAATATTCAACATGGGCTCTATTTGTAATAACATAATCTCTTGTAATGACATTGGCTAGAATTGATCTTCAAAAATCTGAATAATAGTAGTCTCCTCAAACAAGAATTGGACCAATTTGTTTTCAGTCAAAATATGAAGTATAAATATTTGTTAATGAAGAAACTAGAGTTTGATCTTTAAATGTTATTCTTGTTTTGTAGTCAAATTTAAATCCTAAAGTATAGTCAGAATTTGATTGAATTGGATCAAAAAATAAAAGAGATTTTTCTGCCTCATAAGCAATTTCAGACATACTTACAGCTGAACCACCAACTGAGATTGAATCAGGAATATATCCAATTACACCATCACGTAATCATTCTTTATTTATAGCTCAACCATATCCTGATACATCTTGAAAAGAATTAATTAGATTTCAAACACTACCAGCATCAAACATTCTTTTAATTGGCGTTAAATCTAAAGTTACTTTCTTTTTGATTAGCATTTGTTTTACATATTTAAAATCAATAGTTTGGTCTGCTTTATCAATTGTTGGCACTCTTTCAAAATTATCTTTAAATTCTAAGTTTTTATAACCATTTTTATAATCAGTAAAATTTTCTTTTCTTGCAAAAACTTCACTTGCAAAATTATAAATTGAATTTAAAATACCTTGAACATTATCAATTCCTAATGGGTCATTGTTTATAAACATAATTTCTATAATGTTTCAAACAGCAGTTAAATTTACTAATTTTCCAATAGCATACATAAAATTTTGTTTATTTGTATTACCATCAAAAATCACTGAAAGAACAGGTCTTAATAAATTATATGTTAAAGTTCTTCTTGTGAATAACTCAACAATTCCCATTATTCCTTCAACTGCACCATCATTATTTTGACCCATGATAAGAGAAACTATTGTTTCGATGTTATCAAATAAAATATTGTATAAAGATTTTGGTTTGCCATTTTCACCTAAAAAATCATTAGCTAAAATATCTATGACTTTTTCATCTAAACCAAAATAAACTAATAAACTTTTTAATTCTGAAATTTGTTCAGCATTCATATTAGGACCAATTGCTTCAATAACAGGAGTTGCTAAATCAACTAAATCTGGCATATATTGACCAATATATTCAATAACTGCTGTTTTATTTTTTTCAAATACAGAAACAAAAGTAGTTTGATTATTAGCAAAACCTTGTGCTAATAAAGGTTCTATAAATGCAGGAAAAACATTTAATTTTGTAGCTATTTTTGCAACATAAGGCATTAATTTAGAAAGTAAAGTTTCAATATTAGGATTTTGTTTTAAAACACCAATAATGTTAATTCCAATATCAACATAATCTAATGTTTCATTAAATTGATTATCATAGTAATTTGCTATTTTCTCTTTAGCAGTAGCAATGTTCATATCCAAAATTTTTGATTGGAATGTTTTGTAAAGTTCAACATAATTTTTTTTATCAGTTAAGTCATCAAAAATATATTGAAAAGCATAAGAATAAGAATTTTTTGTTGGAGATAAAATTTTAGTTGTTGATTCATCTTTAAATTCAAAATTTGCTGAATTAATTTCTCAACCTAAATAAAATTCACTAGTTAATTCATTAATTACAGGCATTACAACTTGATTGTCTACTGTTATTTTTAAATTAGATGTTTCACCCTTTGTTAATTCAAAAACTTTATCAAATAAAACTAACTCTGTATCTTTAAAAGCACTAATTTCTACATTTATTTCAAAAGAAACAACAGTACTATCTAAAACTATTTGATTAACACTTTTTCCAGAAACTAAAAAGTTATCAATTGAAAAAGATAAAATATCAAAATTTCTTTCATTTTGAGTTCAAAAAGAATCTATAAATAAATATAAGTCAGTTTTAAAATCTTCAACAGATGTAGAATATTTTGAAAAATCTCCATTTTCTGTAAACTCATTATAATTTTGTTCTAAGCCATATGTATTTGCTTTAGCAGTTTTAAAATCTAAATTAATCTGACTAATTCTTGATACAACAGATGCAGCCATTGTACCATCTCTATACTGACTTCAATCCTCTTCTTCTTTTACATCATCTGTATTATCTGAATTATTTGTAGTTGGTGGAACAATTTCGTTTATTGGATTTGAATCTGCTGTTGTATTATTTTCATCTTCTGTAGGTGTATTAACTTCAGAAGATTGCACTTTACTAATATCATCTTTGTAAGCAGTTAAAACTGAAGCAGCAGAAGCTACTGTTATACCAGCAACACCAATACCTGTAATTGCAATAACTTTTTTCTTAAAACTAAATTTCATAAGTTAAATCAAAACACTAAATAAATCTAAGCTATAAGATTTATTTAGGTTAATCCTCCCTAATTTTATACCCAACATAAATTTATAAGTTACGCATATATCTAAAATTTATGTATTAATAAAATAGCATGAAAAAGCAAACAAGATATTTTTATATATTAAATTTTTCTTTTTTTGAAATAAAAAAAGGTGTTTTCACACATTTATTTTTGT
>JAIDMU010000111.1 GCA_029050415.1 Malacoplasma sp. | reverse complement strand
AAATATAAAGAAATAAAAACTGCTGAAGAATTAATTGAAACTTTAAATTTACAAAAAAATCAGTATGAATTTTCTTTTGGTATGCCAATTTTTTCTGTTGAAATTTATTGTAAAGAAAATAAACTAAAATATGCAAATGCAGAAGATGTTTTTAATGATGATTTCCAATTAAAAATTTTATATTTAATGGTGATTTTCCCAGAATTATTTGGAATGGATTTAGCCACTGGTAATTTTATTGAATATTCACAATTATTAGAAACTGTTAAACAAACAAACATTAATAACAGAAAATTAACTTTATCTTTTATTGATATGATTATCAAAACTAAATGTGAGTTTAACTTTGACTATATGTCTTTTGTAGGTGATGAGCCATCAATGTTTATAGTTAAAAATAATACTAAAGTTAAAGACAACAAATTGTATACAAATGATGATTATGTTCCAACAGGTTTGTATGAAAACTATTTATGAGCACAAATTTTTATTCAATCAAGATTGTGAAAAAGTGTAAGTGTTGAAAAAGACTTTACTTATGACCAATTAAATAATGAAAATACTTATCATAAAAACAAAATCAAAAAACTAGAAGATTTATCTTTTAGTTGATATGATGATTATTATGGAATGAGTCAAATAAAACCAATTGTTTCTAAAATTGATGAGCAAATTAATTTGAGAAAATCAATTGAATCTTTAAGAATGAAAATTATTCAAACAGATGAATTATCTAAAAAAGATAAAGAAAGAGGAACAGTTTTATTTGCATATATAGTAGCTACTTTGATTGGGTTCATTAATTTCTTTGGAATGATTTTTACAATTTTAACTGTTGATAAACCCGAAGATGGTTTAGGAACAATTAATGTAGTTTTTATTGCAATAGGTTGTGTATTTGCTTTTTGATTATTTTTCATTCTTTTCTATTTTGGTATTAAAATTATTAAACCAATTCGTAAAAATAAAAAGAATTAATTTTTTGGTTTTAAAATTTTTATGAACAATTAACAAGTTATTTTTAGGAGGAAATTATGTTTAAATCAATGATTGCTTCAATTGTTTCTAAGTCAATGAAAAAGAAACTTGAAAATTCAACAATTAAAGAAGAAGATTTGGTAGATGTATTAAAACAAATTCGAATTTCATTGTTGGATGCTGATGTTAATTTAGGTGTAACAAAAAATTTAATTAAAAACATTAGAGAAGCTGCTGTTGGGACAATGGTAGACCCTGGACAAAAACCTGAAGATGCTTTGTTACTTATTATTAAAGAAGAATTAAAAAAAGTTTTAGGAAATGAAACAAAAACAATAGATTTTAATAAAAAGAATTTAAAAATTTTAATGGTTGGATTACAAGGTTCTGGAAAAACTACTACTGTTGCTAAAGTTGCTAATTTTGCAAAAAGCAAATTTGATAAAAAACCACTTTTAGTTGCTTGTGATATTTATCGTCCTGCTGCAATTGATCAATTAGAAACACTAGCAAAAGAAATTAAAGTTGATTTTTATGAAAAGAAACAACAAAATCCTGCTATTACTTCAAAGCAAGCAATAGAACTAGCTAACAAAAATAAAAATGATTTAGTTATTATTGATACTGCTGGTAGATTACATACAAATAAAGAATTGATGGATGAGTTGAAACAAATTAAAAAAGCAGTTAATCCTGATGAAATTTTATTAGTTGTTGACGCAATGGCTGGTCAAGATATTACAAATGTTGCACAAGAATTTCATAATAATTTAGATTTGACTGGAATCGTTATTACTAAATTAGATTCAGATGCAAGAGCAGGAGCTGCTTTATCTTTGTGTTCAATTTTAAATGTTCCAATTAAGTTAACAGGGGTTGGTGAAAAAGTGGGTTCTTTAGATGTTTTTCACCCTGACAGAATTGCCGATAAAATTTTGGGATTTGGTGACATGATTTCTTTAGCTGAACAGGCTGCTGAAAATTTAGATGAAAAAGTTGTAAAGCGTTCTTTTCAAAAAATGCTTTCTGGAAAAATGGATTTGGAAGATTTGATGAATCAAATGGAACAAATATCAAAAATGGGTTCTTTGGGTTCAATTATGAACATGCTTCCAAACTCACCACAAATTACTGAAGATAAAATTAATGATGTTGAACAAAAAATGAAAGTTTGAAAAGTTTTATTATCTTCAATGACTGTTAAAGAAAGAAGAAATCCAGCACTTCTTAAAAAGAATCCAAATCGAAGAATAAGAATTATAAAAGGTTCTGGTAGAAAAGCTGATGAATTAAACAAAATGCTAAGTGAGTGGGAAAAAGCAAAAGAAAGAATGGAATCAATTGGAAAACAAATTAAAAAAGGACAAAACCCTTTTTCTCAATGAATGAAATAAGAAAAGAAAATAAAAATACCAAATTTTAAATTTTGGTATTTTTATTTGTTTGCTATGTTATTATTATATATGCTGTGTAAAACTATCTAATTACCCAGCTCAACCATTCTTGTAGGTAACTAAGTCTCCTAATTTTTTAGTTGAGCACCAACCAAGATGAGTCTAGTTTAAATTTATGGAGGAAAAATGTTTGCTATTTTTGAAGTAGGAAGTAAACAATACAAAGTCCAAAAGGGTGATGTTATCTATGTTGAAAAGCAAGATAAAAAAGTAGGTGAAAGCATTTCTTTTGACAAAGTATTAATGGTTGATTCTACAGTTGGAAAACCTTATATTAAAAATGCTTCTGTTTCTTGTAAAGTTGAAAAACAAGGAAAACAAAAAAAGATTTTAATTATTAAACACAAAAGATATACACGTTCTTTAAAAAGACAAGGTCATAGACAACCATATACAAAATTAGTTGTTACTGATATTAGTTTGAAATAATGGTTCATATAGATTTTTACTTAGATGGTTTTGAAATAAATGGACATGCTAATTATGCACAAAAAGGCAATGACATAGTGTGTGCTGCAATATCAGGAATCTGTTTTGGATCAATAAACTGGTTTAATAAAAACGATATTATTATTTTTGAAAATAATGAAAAAAAAGCTAAATTAATATTTAAAGTTAATTTAACTAAAAAAAACAAATTGGGAATTTCTTTAATTGAAACACAAATTAAAACAATATGTGATTCATATAATGAATTTTGCAAATTTAAAAAATATAATAAAGAATTGGAGTAAAGTTATGAAAAATTTAATTATAAAAAAAATTAATTTACAATTCTTTGCTAGTAAAAAAGGAGTTGGGTCAACAAAAAATGGTAGAGATTCAAATCCAAAATATTTAGGAGCAAAAAAGTCAGATGGTGAATTTGCTAAATCTGGGCAAATCATTTATAGACAAAGAGGAACAAAAATTTATCCGGGAAAAAATGTTGGTTTAGGTAAAGACCACACATTGTTTGCTAAAATTGATGGAATTGTAAAGTTTACAAAATTTGGAGATAACAAAACTAAAGTAAGTGTTGTTGCAAAGTAAAAAACACTTACTTTTTTTAAAAAAAATTGGATAAAATAATTCATATGAATAATGTTAATAAAAAAGAAAAAGTAAAAAAAAGTGTTAATCTAAAAGCTATTTCTTGATCAAAAGTTGGAATAATTTTTGGTTTTATAGTAGCTATTGCTTTTTTTATTGCAGGTGCAGCTTTAGCTGGTGTTTACTTTAATAATTTCCAAGCCTATCAAAGTTTAGTTTCTGCATGAAAAGGTGGTCCTGGATTTGATGATTATCTAAAATCTCACAATGATTATGTTGCAACTTACCAAAATGAAAATAATACACAATGAGTTTATGCAAGTTATTCAATGTTTGCTTTGGGAATATCTTTTTTAATTCTTGGTGTTATTTTAATAGTTGTTTTCTATTTATTGTTAAGAAGAAATAATAAACAATTTGGGCATTCAAGTTCACAAAACTCTTTTTTACAAAATCAAGATACTGAAAAGAAATCAATTTTTAAATTTAAAAAATAGCATTAAGTTGCTATTTTTTTTACAAATTAAAAAGTTTTTTCATTTGAATTGCTATTCCGTCTTCATCATTAGTATGAGTAGTAATTTTGTTTGTTAAAAGTTTGACAGTGTATGAAGAATTTTTCATTGCATAACCATTACTTTTAGAAAGCATATCTAAATCATTTTCTCCATCACCAAAAGAATAAGTTTGTGATAAAGGTATCATATAATAACTTGATAAAAATTTAATTGCTGTTCCCTTGTTTGAAAAAATTGAATTTACTTCAATTACTGTTCCAGCAAAATCACTTGGTAATGATCAGTTTCTTACAACTAATGTGCTTGTAAACTCTTTAATTTTAAAAGTTACATAATCTAAACTTTCTTTATTTTCAATATAAATTAAAATTGAGTTAATCTCATTATTAAGACTTTCAAATTCATTTAGTTTTAAAATTTTAAAATTACCTTTTTTACTATTTGAAGCAACATGAAATTTAGATAAAAATTCTCACTTTAAATACTCATTTTTTTTATCAGTGAACAAATAAGTAGCATCAATACTTTCGACAAAAACACAAGTAATGTGACTTAATAACTTTTTATTGGAAAAAAGAAATTTAACAGTGTCAGAAGAGAAACCTAAATTTAATAATGAAAAATCTGGTTTTGATGGATTAATTAAAATACCACCATTTAGATTTGCCATAATTGTGTTTAATCCAAGTTGATTGTAATAATCAATTGCAGCTCTAATTGGTCTTCCTGTTGCTATACAGAAAATATTACCTTTTTTAATAAATTTTTTAATAGTACTAACACTAAAATCAGAAATTGTTTCATCTGATCTTAAAAGTGACCCATCCAAATCACAAACCACTAAATTTCTGTTTGCTAAATTTTTCATATTCTTATCCTTTATATTCACCAAGTCCTAAAGCATTTTGGATAAAATTAATTTTTCTATTTGCTATTTCATTGCATATTTTTGCATTTTTATTTAGTTTTTCTTCTAATTCTTTGTTGTTAAAGTAGAAGAAATATTTTTCTTGAATTTTTTCAATAAAACTACATGTAGCATCTGCTACTTTTGTTTTGAATTCTCCATAATTTTTGTTTTCAAATTCTTTTTCAATTTCTGATATTGATTTTTTAGTTAAACATGAATAGATAGTTATAAGGTTACTAATTCCAGGTTGAGTTTCAACATTATATTTAACCATATTTAAAGAATCAGTTTTTGCTTGCATAATTTTTTTTCTAACATCTTCTAGTTTATCTAGTAAAAAAATTGTTCCTTTTGGATTTTCACTAGATTTTGACATTTTTATTTCTGGATTAATTAAATCCATAATTTTTGCACCAATTTTTGATTCATAAATTTCTGGTACTTTAAAAAGTTTTTTGTTATATTTTTTATTCATTCTTATTGCAATATCTCTTGCAAGTTCAATATGTTGTTTTTGATCTTTTCCAACTGGAATTAAATCTGCATCATATAGTAAAATATCAGCAGCCATTAAACAAGGATAAATAAAAAGACCAGTTGGAATATTAGTTGTTTTATTTGCACCAACTTTTTGAGACTTATCTTTAAATTGAGTCATTCTACTAAGTTCTCCCATATAGCTATGGCAAGTTATTATATAACTTAGTTGAGTATGTGCTAAAACACTGGATTGATAAAAAACTATATTGTTATCAAAATCAAGTCCACAAGCTGCATAAATTGCAGCTACAGATTTTCGATTAAGTGCCAATTCTTTTGGATCAAAATTAACAGTTATTGAGTGCATGTCAGCAATGAAAACAAAAAGTTCATTTTCTTTTTGTAATTCAACAAAATTTTTTAAAGCACCTAAATAATTACCAAGTGTTAAAGAATTTGTTGATTGAATTCCTGATACTATAATTTTTTTCATATTTTAACCAACCTAAAAAATACAAGAATAAATTAATTTAAAAAACTCAACTTTATATATAATTATATATATTACATGTTTTTTAATGCTATATATAATATGATAATTTATTTAATTCATATTAGTTATATATATTAAAGTTAATAAGTAGGTATTTCATGATTAAATTATTTATTAAATCTGACTGCTTAGGTAGTAAAAAAGCTGAAGATTTTTTTAAGAAAAATGATATTAAATATGACAGAGTAAATTTAAGTTTTACTCCAATGAAAGAAGAATTTTTATTTTTAATGCAAGAAGTGGCACCAAATTTATCAGATTTAATAAATTTTAATTCTGAATTTTTTGTTAGTTATCCACACTTAAAAGAACATTTATTTAAAATTAGTGCAATTGATAGAAACAAAGAAATTTTGGATTTCATTTTAGAATATCCAGAAGTTTTAAGTTACCCAATTGCTTTTGATGTTCATGATAATAAAAAACCTGGAAATTTACTTGTAGGTTTTAATGATTCTGAATGAAAAGTTTTTTTAGAAGAAAATAATGAATTTTTAGAACCTATTTATTCGAATATTAACAAAAGTTTTGTTTTTGAATCTTGTTGCTTTTATGATGAAGTAAAAAAAGATGACACTGACATTTTAGTTAAACTTGGAAATTAAAATAAATAATGAATAAATATTTAATTATTGATAACAATTCACCAAAGTCACTTCTACTAAGAAAAAAAATAGAAAATTTAGCTCCAAGTGATTGAGAATATAGTGAAACTGATTATGAATACATTTTCATAGTTGGTGGTGATGGAACTTTTTTAAGAAATCGTTACAAATATATTGATAAAAAAATAGTTGCAATTAATGGTGGTAATTTAGGCTATTATTCTTATTTTAATGTTTCTAATTTAAAAACAATATTCAAAAAAGTTATTGATCAAAGATATTTTTTTCAACCTCTTACAATTGATATAACTATTAATAATAAAAATTATTTTTGTATAAATGAAGTTTTAATAAGAAGTGATAAAGTTTTAGAAACGCAGGTTTTTATCAATAATGTATTATTAGAAAATTATAAAGGAACTGGAATCTTAGTATCTACTCCTTTAGGTTCAACAGGACATGCAAAAAATTCAGGTGGTGCAATTGTTGATCCAAATCTTGATTTAGTTCAATTTATTGAAATTGAGCCATTAACTCAGAAAAAATACAGTTCTTTAAAATCGCCTTTTATTTTGAGTTCAGAAAATAAAATAGTACTAAAATCTAAAAAAGAATCACCTGCTTCAATTATTTTAGATGGTGAAAAAATTGAAGATAATTTTGTTAATAATTTAGTTATTAGGTTTAATTATGCTAAATTTAAAATGTTTAAACCAGATTGTAAAAAAAATTATCTTAAAAAATTAAGGGATTCTTTTGTAAGGGACAAATAAAATGAAAAAAACAACATGATATTATATTTTTACTTTTGGGATAGGATATTTAATTGCCAAAAGAAAAGCAAAAAAAATTGTTACTAATGTTAATACTGAATTAACTATTAGTGAAAAAATACCATTTGAAGTAACTGAAATTATTGAAGCTATTGGTGGTGTTCAAAATTATATTTCAAATACAGCTTCACTTAATTCAATTAAATTTAAAGTTAAAAACATTGAATTAGTTGATAAAGAAAGAATTAAAAAAATAGGTGCCAAAGGAGTAATGATGAGTGATGATAATGTTACTTGCTTATTTGGTGACTACTCAAAAAAACTATCTACTTTGATTAATGAATCAAAGTTAGTTTAATTAATCATTAAAATATTATTTTTAATTTTTTTAACTTAATGGTAAAAAATAATTATCATATTATCTAAGGAGACAAGATAATGATTAAATTAAATTTAGATAATTTTTTAACTGGTCCAAAAGATGCTGAAAAAATTTTTAAAACTTATAAATCAAAAATTGAAACTTTAAATAAAAGTATTGAAGAAAGAAAATGCAAAGGTGCTTCAATGTTAGGGTGAATTGAGTACCCTAAAAATTATGACAAAAGCGAAATAAAAGAATTAATAAATTTATCTAAAGAATGACATAACAATAAAAAGATTAAAAATGTTGTTTTACTAGGTATTGGTGGTTCTTATATTGGTGTAAGAGCAGGAATTGATTTAGTGTTACCTGAATTCAATAGAGACAAAAAAATTTACTATGTTTCTAGTATGTCATCTTCTTACATTGCTTCTTTATTGGAAAAATTGAAAAAAGAAGAGTTTTATTTAATTGTTGTTTCAAAGTCTGGAACAACTTTAGAAGTTGGAGTAGCTTTTAGAATTTTTTATAGTTTATTATTTGAAAAATTTGGAAGTGAAGGTGCAAAAGAAAGAATAGTTGCTATTACTGATAAATCTAAAGGTACACTTAGAAAAATTGCTCACAAACAAAAAATTAGAACTTTTTCTATCCCAAGTGATATAGGTGGTAGATTTAGTGCAATTACTCCAGTTGGACTATTTGCAATGGGTGTAATGGGATTAGATGTAGAAAAAGTTTTAAAAGGATGTGCAAAAGCAATCGAAGCTACAAAAAGTTCAAACATTGAAGAAAATACTGCTTATCAATATGCTGCTTTAAGACATTATGAATATGAAAAAAATAAAAAATCTGTAGAAGTTTTTTGTATTTATGAAAATGCTTTGCAATTTTTTAGTGAACATTTAAAACAATTATTTGCTGAATCTGAAGGAAAAGAAGGAAAAGGTTTATTACCTTTTAATTGTTTGTTTTCAACTGATTTACATTCAGTAGGTCAATTTTTACAAGAAGGTAATAAAATTCTTTTTGAAACTTGTATAGAGTTTAGAAAACCACTTGCTAATGTGACTATTAATGAATTTTTAAATGATGAAGATGGATTAGGTTTTTTAAATGGTAAAAAACTTGATTACATAAATAAAGTTGCTGCAAGTAGTACTATTGATGCACACCATATTGAAGGTAATGTAGATGTAATAAAAATTGAATTAGAACAAAGAAATGAAGAAACTTTTGGATATTTATATTCTTGGTTTTCAAAAGCAGTTACAATGAGTGGTTTATTACTAAAGGTTAATCCTTTTGATCAACCAGGTGTTGAAGCTTATAAAAAAAGAATGTTTGCAAAATTACAAGATTAATATGAATAAATAATGAAATTTAAAAGAATTTTTTTAAATATCAAAAATTATTATAATAAGCATTTTGTTGTAATTGACATAATTAATCTTTATTTTTGGAAATCAATAATTGGCCCAATTTTTTATTTTGTTATAATTCCATTATTTTCTATAGGTCTTATTTTAATTAATAAAGAATATGTATCATTAACAATGCCTAGTGTTATTAGTACTCCTTTAATTTCTATTTCAATCTGACTTTTATCTCCTTTTATTTTTGAGTTAAAAAAGAATTCGATTGTTGAAAGAGTTTTTGTTTTTTCAAAGAAACCAATATATTCTAATGCAATAGTTGCAATTTATTGTTTTGTTTTAGTTTTCTCAAATTTTATTTGAAATATTTTTATTATTTTTTTGATATCTTTAAATAGAAATATTTTTGAAAACAATGTTTTTGAAAAAGTTGATTGAGGATCTGTATTTTTTATTGGTATTTTGGGTTCATTTTTATCTGTTTCAATTTCTTCATTATTATACACTTTTTTAAAATCAACATTGTTAATTCAGTTGATAGGGTTTATTATTTCAGCTTTTTTAATGTTTTTTTCTGGTTCTATTATTCCTATGAACACATTGAATTCAGTAAATGCATTAAATTATATTTCTTATTTTTCTCCTTTTAAATATATAAATTCATCTTTTGTTATTGCTATCAATTCTGGAATTGGACCTAATAATTTAGATGGAATTACTATTTTTGATTTAAATAGTCATTTTAGGATAGGAAGTGTTTCTGATCCAATAGTTTTATTTAATTCATATGACTTGTATTTAGATTTATTTGTACCTCTTTTTTTAACTGCTTTATTTTTTAGTTTTTCATTGAATAGTAAAATGTGTAGAAAAAAATAGGAGCAAAAATGAAAAGTGAAATATTGATTTCAATTCAAAACCTTTGTAAAGAGTATGAAATAAAAAAAGAAAAAAAAGCAATCTATGATGATTTTTCTTTAAATATTTATAAAGGTGATAGATTAGGTTTGCTAGGAAAAAATGGAGCTGGAAAAACAACATTAATTAATATTATTATAGGTAAAACATCTTTTCAAAAAGGATCAATTACTTTTAGTAAAAATATCAGTGATAAAATGTTAGACATTAGTTATTTGCCACAAGAATTTCAATTTCCTCCAATTTTTACAGTTAAAAATATTTTGAAAATAATAAAATCAGATTTAGAAAGAAACAAAAAATTTAATAAAGATTTTTTTGAATTTATTTTTAATAAATTAAATATTGATTCTTTACTGAATAAAAAATATAGTAAACTTTCTGGAGGTGAAAAGCAAAAAATTAACCTTGTTTCTGTTATTTTGTATAATCCAAAAATTTTAATTTTAGATGAATTCTCATCAAATATTGATATTGAAACAAGCTTTACAATAAGAGAAATCTTAGAAAAATTAAATTCTACACTAATAGTTATTTCACACAGTGCAAAAGAAATTTCAGAAGTGTGCAATAGATTAGTTTTTTTAAAAAATGGAAAAATTTTTAGCGAAATAAAAAATAAAAAAAATATAACTGAAAATTCTATAAAAAAAACTTTTAAAGATATGGAAGACTAATAACATAATTAATTTAAGGTGTTATTTTTAAAAATACAAAAGAAATTCAAAATTTTGTATTTTTTTATTTACCTAAAAAACTTATTTATAAAAATTATAAATAACTAAATTATGTGATATCATTTATAAACACACAAAAAAAGGAGAAAAAATGACTTTTCCATTTCAAGCTAGTGATTTTAACAATTCATTAGAATCAGCAATAGCAATCAATCTATTGGTCTATATTGTTTTATTAATTAGTATTCCTTCAATTTTTATTCTTGTGATTTCTTTTATAAAACCAAAAATAAAAGAAAAGTCTAATTTTTATTTATATGCATTTTCATCTGCAATTTTTATTATGATTGGAACAGTTGGTTTAATAAAAGAAGGTTTTGAATCTAGTCAAGCATTTAGTGAGACTTTAATTAATTATTCAAAAACTTCACAAGATTTAGTGACAGCAGCAATCATTGGTTGTGGAGCAATCATAGGTTTAACAGTTGCAATTTTATTTAGATACTTATTTGTTAAAAAATCTGGTGAAGTGCATTTATCACATGAAAATCACTCTCATGATGACCATATTTTTAATTTATCTGATATCGATAATCCAAAAGCTGCTTGATTAGTAATTTTTTTAATATTAAGTCATAGAACAATTGATGGGTTTGTGATGGGAGGAACTATTGCAAAAATTAGTAGTGCCAATGAAACAATTAATTTAGGTTTAGTAATCACTTTTAATATTCATATTTTAATTGAAGCTTTAATGGTTTATTATCGACAGATTCAGTTTGGTCAAAAAAGATGAAAAGCAGTTTTATATAATTTCTACACATTATTAGCTTTAATACCAATTATGTTTATTGGTGCATATATTAACAAGTATTTAGTTTATGCAGGGTGAATTTTACCACTTGCAAATATTTCGGGTGGTTCAGTTATTACATTTGTAGGAATAATTGAACTTGTACCAGAGTTTTTGCATCACAAAAAAATGTCTTCAAAAGAATGATATAAACTAATTATTTGTTTTTCTGTTGGGATTGTTTTTGCTCTAGTTTTTCTTTCTTTATCACATGGTTCTCATTCAGAAACAGAGCATGAACATATTGAAGTACAAAGTGCTATTGAACATACAAAATATGTTTTAAGAAAATATTGGTAAAAATTCCTTTTTATTTTTTAGATTTTTAAATAAATTAAATATTAAAATGTAAATAGTTATTTTTGTGGAGTATTTACATGGAAAAAATCTTTTATAAAGGCAGTGCATATGTTAATGGTAAATTTTTAGATGGTGAAAAAACAATTCCAGTTGTTTCTACAATTGATGGGGAAATTATTGGGAGTGTTGCAGCATTATCAAAAAAAGATGTTGATTTAGCATATGAAGGAGCACATCTTGGTTTCAATGTTTGAAGAAATTTAACCCCTAGTATGCGGATTAAAAAAATTAAAGAATTTGCTGAAATTTTTATTTTGGAAAAAGAATTTTTAGCAACTTTAATGGCATATGAAATTGGAAAGTCTTATAAAGATGCACTTAAAGAAATTGAAAGAACTTATGAAAATATTTATGAAACAATTGCAATTTATGAAAAAGAGTTTATTAACCCAACTATTATTGATGAACTAGAACATGGTATAAAAGGAAAAACTGGATATTTTTATCATGAACCAATTGGTGTAGTTTTAGCAATAGCTCCATTTAATTATCCAATTAATTTAGGATTATCAAAAATTATTCCTACTTTACTTGTTGGAAATACAGTTGTATTTAAACCTGCTACTCAAGGCTCTTTAGTTTCAAGTCAATTAGCTAAATATTTTGATCAAGCAAATTTTATTGGTGGAGTTTTTAATTTAATAACTGGTAAAGGTAGTGAAATTGGAGATTACATTAGTGAAAATCCAAGAATTGCTGGCGCAACTTTTACAGGTAGTACTGAAATTGGTAAGAAACTAGCAGCTAAATTACCAATGAAACCTTTAGTTTTAGAATTAGGTGGAAAAGATGCTGCAATTGTAACAAATAATGCAGATGCTGAGTTAGCAGCAGAAGAAATTGTTAAAGGAGCATTTTCTTATTCTGGTCAAAGATGTACAGCAATTAAAAGGGTTTTGGTAACTAATGAAATTGCTGATGAATTATTAGATAACATTATCAAAGAATGTTTAGAACTTAAAGTAGGTAATCCTTTAGATAATGCTGATGTTACTCCATTAATTGATAAAAAAGCACTTGATTATAATCTTGGTTTAATTAATGATGCTTTAGAAAAAGGTGGTACATTGGTATATGGTGGCAATGTTGAAGGATATAACTTATTAAGACATACTGTAATTGATAATGTTAGTACTAGTTCTAAATTAGCTTGAGAAGAACCATTTGGACCATTGTTACCAATTATTCGTGTATCAACAATAAATGAAGCAATTGCAATTGCAAATGCTAGTCAATTTGGTTTACAAGGATCAGTTTTTACAAAAGATAAAGAAGAAGCTAGAACAATTGCAAGATATTTAGAAACTGGAACTGTAAATATTAATCGTTCAAGTTCAAGAGGACCAGACATTTTTCCATTTGTTGGAATTAAAGATTCTGGATTTGGAGTACAAGGAATTAGAGATTCTTTAAAAGCAATGACTAGACCAAAAGGTGTTGTTGAAAATGATTAAAACAAAAATTACTCTTTAAAAATAATTTAAAGAGTAATTTTTTTATCAAAAGATTTTAAAATTAAAATATAATAATAAAGTTGAAATTTTATTATTTTTTGCGCCTGTAGCTCAGTGGATAGAGCATGCGCCTTCTAAGCGCAGGGTCAGGAGTTCGAATCTCTTCAGGCGCGCCATTTATATTAAAAATAAAAAAAGTACCTTTGGACTAAGGCACTTTTTTTATTTTTTTGAGTAATATATAAGTATTTATTATAAATTAATTTTTTCTATTCTAATGGTGCTCAGGAAGGGACTTGAACCCTTAAGGTATCACTACCGGTAGATTTTGAGTCTACTGCGTTTGCCATTTCGCCACCTGAGCAAATAAACAAAAAATGTTACAACATATTAATTATAAACTATTTTTTATTTGAAATAAAATGCTGGGGTCTATTTTTTTAAAAAGAATTTATTTTTTATTTGTTATAAATATTATTTTTTAAGTCTTTTATTTTATTAAATTTAATTTATTTTAATCATTTATAATTTATTAGTTATTTATACAAACAGCAT
>JAIDMU010000110.1 GCA_029050415.1 Malacoplasma sp. | reverse complement strand
ATGACTGCAAATAAACAAACTATTACAGTTACAACTTATGCTGGGTTGTTGCTTTGAAGTCATAAATTAACTGAAAATCCTTTATTAAAAAGTTATTATAGCAGTGTTTTAAGTCAAACTAATATAAGCACATATAAAGTAATTAACTTTGCTTACTTAGAAAGTAAAAATATTTTATTTGTTTTGTTTGGTAATGAAAGCACAGAAAACAGTGTTACTACTTTATCTAATTTAGTTGTTTTCGGATTAGATATTAATTCAGGTGCAATTGTTGTTCCTAAAGATGCTAAATTAGCAGAAAGTCAAGTAATTGCTAAAGCTAGAAATAATTCTGAATTTATTTTCTTTAACTCTAGTGATCAATTAATTGTTACTTCAGGTAGTACAAATGCTAATATACAGGTTTCTACAAAAATTATGTCATTTGATGATAACAGTGGTTTTGCCAATGTAAAAGGAAATGATGATGAAACTAATAATTTTGGCACTGTTGCTGGAGTAGTTAATTCTACAAATGACTATTTATTAGGATTTTTACCAAGCGGTGTTAAAGGAATCAACTTTAGTGTTTGATTATATGACTTTGCAATTACATCAACAAATTATGCTAAACCACAACTTTCTTATAGTACAAGTAATGACACTACAGGTGCACCAGAAACATCAATAAATAAGTCTGGTAATACTGGTTCTGTAACCACAACTTCATATAATTATTATGTATTTCCAGTAAATGATGAGTTTGTAAATTTAACTCCTTCAAATAATAGTACTTATAAGTATAGTGTAGCTAATATGATGGGTAATAACACTTATAGAGGTTATTTAAATAGTCAAAATAGCTTTCCTGATTTTAATAGTATTTATAAAAGATTTTTTATTACATCTAGTAAGTTGACTGATAACACAATTACAGAAAGCATTGGTGTTTTATTAGATAGTTATGATAAAATGTTTGCTTCATTTAGCACAGTACCAGTTACTTTAAATGTTACAAATACTACTTTTACTTATGGTTTATCAAATACTTCTACCAATACTTCAAACAATAAAATATATTTTAATGTAGCTAATAATCAACTTACTGGACCTACATCTGGTAGTTTAAATTATGATGAAACTAAAAAAACTGGATTACAAAATGATGTTGTAGTTAATAATTGGGGATTTAATTCAGTTGGTTATGATAAAGAATCTGATTTTGTTTATTTTAGTTTGAGTGGAGAAGAACATGACTATTCATCAACTGGTAAAGGTGATGCTAATGGTAAATATTTAACTAATACTAGATATATTGACTTAAAATCTGCTACTAGCGATGCTACAAGAGTTTCAAGTGATGATTATATCGAAGAAAATCCATATACTTTATCTGATGTAAATTTTGATACTTACTCTTCAGATAATATTTATTTAACTAAACAAGTTATAGATGGTGATAATGGACAATGGCTATTTACTACACCAACTAATTTTAATGATGATACTAAAAATTTTGAACCAACAACTAATTCAAAAATTGATTTTTATTCATTAGAAAATTTAGCAAAAGACATTCAAGATAAGTCCACTGCCCTTAAAAACATGATGCCTTCAAGTATTCAAACATCAAGCTTAGATGACTTTCTGAAAGAAAATCAATGATCAGATTTTGTTAAATTTAAAAAAGTTCAAGGAGATGATAAAACAGGAGAAATTAATTTAGAAACTGAAATTACTTATGCTAATAATTTTGGTGACAGTGAAACAACTACTGCAAGCAACAATGGTTCTGTTTATTATGATTCTTACATTAGAGTTACAGGATTTTTAGCATCAAAAGATTTTTCATTAACTTTTAAGCAAGATACTGATAGTGCTGTAACTGAAATTAAATCGAAATATAGTGCAGAAAAAATTGTTCAATCAATTACTGGTAAAGCTTTTGTTATTAATCATTTATTTGAAAATTTAATTGTTAATGGTGAAAAATTTATTCCATCAGAAGAAAATGTTACTTTAAAAAATGGTAATAGCACAAACAGTTTAGTGGTTGAAGTTAAAGTTCCAATTAAAACAAGTCTTACTGATGAAAAAGGAATTTTACCAGTTGGTTTTCCAGAAAATGATGCTGTTTTAACTTTTACATATGATGGATTTACAGGTACAGAAACACCTCCTATTGAACAATACCCAGATTCAACTAATAAACCTAGTAACCAAAATCCAGTAAATGGATTAAGTGCTGGTGAAATTGCTGGAATTGTAATTGGATGTTTAGCTTTGGCTGCAATTATAATTGCTGTAGTTGTTTTAATTAGAATAAGAACAAAAGCAAAAGTTAGAGTTTAATTAATAAAAATCACTAGAAATAGTGATTTTTTTTATTCTATTTTTATTTATAAAAATAGAATATTTCAATAAAATATTTTTCTAAGTTCATTTTTTTGCTTTTTTTTTTTTTTTTTTTTTTATTTTTTTTTTTGGGGGGGGGT
>JAIDMU010000011.1 GCA_029050415.1 Malacoplasma sp. | reverse complement strand
TGATGTGTATATGAGACAGTATTTATTGTTGGTGGTGGCATTTCAAAGTATCCTAAAACACTAGAAGAGATTATTAAAAATCTTCCAAAAAATTTTAAAAAAATAGAGCTAGCAAAATATTTTAATGATGCTGCTTTTTATGGGTTAGTAAAAACTTTTAAAAACTAGAAAAACATTTAAATAATTAATTTTAATAAGTTAAATAAAAAAACTAGAAAATCAAAAAATGTTTTCTAGTTTTTTTATAATTTTTTATTTTTTATTTAAAAAGATGAGTATTATTGTGTAAAATTTACTTACTTTGTTTTGGTTTATTTAATTAGTTAAAAATTTTACTAAATTAAGAAAAAATAATTATAATATTTCAGAATTAGAACAAAAACAAAGGTTCTTGCTACTTATTGTTGATTTTATATCAATTATTTTACTTATTGTTTTGTTTAGATTTTTTTAATTAATAAAATTTTAAAGAGGTTCTTATGAGCAAAATTACTTTTTTTTCACTAGGTGGAATGGATGAAAATGAAAAATCTTGTTATGTACTAGAAATAGAAGGAGATTATTATCTAATTAATTTAGGTATTTCAGTTCCAGTTTATAAAGTTTTAGGTATAAAAAAAATAATTCCTTATATGGAATGAGTTAAAAAAAACGAAAGAAGCATTAAAGGAATTTTTATAGGTAATGCAAGTCATAGAAATATAGGTGCAATTCAATATTGTTACAACTATATTAAAAATATTCCTATTTATACTTCTAAGTTAGGTGCTGTTATTTTAAAAGCTCATTTTAATAAAAAAAGTATGCAAAAATATGCAGATTTTAAGTCTTTGCAGATAAAAGCTGTAGATCCTTTAAAACCTTTTAATTTAGGAAAAATAAAAGTTACTCCATTTAGGGTAGCTACTGCTTTACCAGATACTTATGGATTTATCATTTCTACAGGTGAAGAAAATATTATCTATATAGATGAATTTATTATTACAAATGGAAATAGCAAAGCATTTATTAGTGATATTAATAAATTACCTTTATTAACTTACAAACAAAAAAATCTTTTACTTATAAATAATGTTGGTAATGTAGATAAATATAATGGTTTTACTTCTCCAAACTACAAAACAAAAAGTTTTTATCAAGATTTAATAACAAGGGGAAATGGTAAAAGATTGATTGTTGCTTGTTATTATCATGATGTTCATACTTTTTTAACTTTGGCTCAAATTGCAAAAGAAAGACAAATTCCTTTTATAATTTACAATCCTGTTTTTATTAGTATGTTTAATGAAATTACTAATAATAAATATTTTGATAGTACAAATTTACCGCTTTTACCAATAAATAAAATTAATGAAATCGAAAAAGGAATAGTTGTTGTTTCTTCTACACCTGATAGATTATTTAATAAGTTATTGTCTATTAGCAATGATGAAGATGATATTTTGGCTTTAAAAAAATCAGATACTGTAGTTTTAGGTTTTAAAGTTGAATCAGGTTTTGAAAAAGCACAGGCAGAATTGTTAGATGCTTTTGCACAAATTAACATTAATGTAACTACAATTCCAAAAACTGTTTTAAGTATGGAAGCTTCTGAAGAAGATCACAAATTTTTAGTTTCTCTTGTAAAACCTGACTATATTATTCCAACTCTTGGAATGTATTATCAAATGGTTAAATATGCAAATAATTTAAAAGAAATTGGTTTCAAACCAGAAAATGTAATCACAATGTATAATGGCGACATTGCTAACTTTAATAGAGGTTATTATATTCCTGGTAAAAAAAGAGTTGATATTCATGATATGTATATTGGTTCTCAAGGTGTATTATCTGAGGGTAGTAACATTTTTCAAGAAAGAAGAATTATGTCAGAGAGTGGAATTATTTTTTGCAATCTAAAATATTTAGATAAAAATTCTTCTTTTGATAAAGATAATTTTGAACTTCTACCTTATGCTGTAGTTCCTGATGGGTTTGAAACAAAAGCTTTTTTTGAAAAATTAAAAGATGATGTGCATACTTTAGCAAATAATGCAGTGAAAGATGCAAAAAAGTTTGATTCAAAAGAAATAAAAACAGTTGTCAAAAAATATATTTCTAAACAAGTAGACAAATTTTATGAAAAAAATCCAATAGTTATTGTTTCGATTTGTTAGTTGATTGTTTTCATTTTTGAAAGATAATTATCAATATTTTCTTTTCGACCTTCTTTAGCTAAATAAGATCCATTTAGTTTAATTAAATCACCTGTAAAGTTAACATTTACATTCATAAAATATTTACCAACACCATAGATATCTATTGGTGTTTTTTCTTTTTCGTAATTTAAAATTACATTCTCATTAATAGAAGAAGAAATTATAATTTTAGTGTTTTTATATCCTAATTCATTTAGTTTGTTTCTAACTTTATTAATTAAATGTTTGTTAACACCATGAAGCGATTCATCTAGTGACATAAAATAAATTTTTTGAAGCGATTTATCTATTAGTTTTTTTGATGTATCAATTCTAACAAAGTCTAATTTTTCAATTCTATTTTTTTTCATTTTTTCTATTTCACCTAAACAGTCATTATGAAAATCAATTAGGCCTACCACTGGATCATTTGGAAAAGTTTTAGTAAAAGCTTTTAATGCTTCACTTAAATTTCCTTTATATTGCTGAATTAAAGCATGAGGAATTGTTCCCAAAATTTGAAAATCATTGATTTTTGATTCTTCTAGGAATCTTACACTTTCTTTAGTAACAAATTTTCTTATGCCACCAATATATGCACTATATCCATCATATGGCTGTAACAAATAATCATCACTTCTATCTGCCATATAAATAATTTTTTGAGATCCAACAAGGGATGTTAAATTATATGCATTTGTGGCAACTGAACTTCTTCTTGACAAAATACTATCTATTATATTTTCTAAGTAGCCAAATTTTTTATAATCACCTTCAATTGCTAAAACAGGTTGTTCACTATTTGTTATTTGTCCATCATCTAAATAATAGATTTTGGTTTCTTTAAAATCTTGTTCAGATAAACAAAATTTTAAAAGTTGTAAAACCTCTTGAACTCCACAAATCATAACATTGTTGTTAAAGTGTTTAAACCTCAAAAGAGAAACATCATTTTTTTGTGATGTTTCTAATATTTTTTTACTAACTAAAAAATATTTAGCTGAATAATTCCCATATTTAATTTTTTCATCAAATTTAAATTTAATTTTTAAGTCCATAATTCTTTTTATTTATTTGCAAAAGGTTCACTAAATAAATCTCCTATTTTATATTTGTTATCTAAAATCATTATTCCCTTTTCACTACTGTCTGCTTTTAAGTTTAATTCTTTTTTACTACATAACATTCCAAAAGATACCTTACCTTGAATATTTGATTTTAAAATCATCTTGCCATCTGGCATAGCTGTGTTAATCATTGCAACAACAACCTTGGTTCCAACTTCTACATTGCTAGCACCACAAATGATTTTTAAAGTTTTATCTTTTATATCAACATCACAATAATGTAAATGAGTATTAGGAATTTTTTCTAGTTGAATTATTTTTCCGACAACAAAATTTTTCTCAACATATTGAGATAAATCTATTTGTGTAATTTTTTTAATTGTTTGTAAAATTTTGTTACCTGCAAAAATCATTCCTTGATTTATTTTTTCATATTGATCAAAATCTCAAATATTAATACCTACTAAATTATTATTGTTGTATAAAACTGTGAAATTTTTCTTTTTTTCAATTTTAGTTACTGGTTGTGATGAAACAGAAATAGTTAGTGCATTATTTAATGTTGTTTTATTGTAAAAAATATTTATCATTATTCTCTCCTTTTTTCTTTTTGGTAAATTTGATATTTTTTTAAAATTAATTTTTTTAATTCATCTACAAGAAATTCTTCTTTAACAGATTTAATAGCTTTACCATTTTCAAATATAATTCCTGTTCCTTTTCCACCAGCAATTCCAATATCAGCTTCTTTTGCCTCTCCAGGTCCATTTACAGCACAACCTAAAATTGCTACTTTTAAAGGAAAATTCATTTTTTTTGTAAATTTTTCTATTTCTTTAACAACAGGATTTAAATCAAAATTTAATCTTCCACATGTTGGACAAGAAATAACATCTACTAAATTGTCATATAAATCTAATGAATTTAATAATTTTTTACATACTTTCACTTCACTAACTGGATCACCTGTTAGAGAAATTCTTATTGTATTTCCTATACCTTCATATAATAAAACACCTAGTCCTGCACAAGATTTTATTGTTCCATTAAAAAGAGACCCTGATTCAGTTATTCCTATGTGTAATGGGTAAATAAATTCTTTTGCTGCTAATTTATATGATTCAATTGCTAATAATGGATTGGTTGCTTTTAAAGAAATAACAATGTTATTAAATCCATTTTTTTCAAACAAATTTACATATCTTTTTACTGCAATCATCATAGCTTCAGCAGTAACTCCATGTGATTTCATTAAATCCATTGGTAGTGAACCACTATTAACACCAACCCTTATTGGAATGTTTTTTGAATTTGCTAATTTTATTATTTCTTTTAATTGTGCTTCATCTTTTATATTACCTGGATTTAATCTGATTTTTGCCACACCAATTTCTAGTGCTTTTATTGCATAAATAGGATTAAAATGAATATCTGCTATTATTGGACAAGGACTTTTTTTTATAATTTCTTTTAAAGCTAATGAGTCTCTATCATCAAAAATTGCAACTCTAACTAGTTCACAACCTTCTTTTACTAGTTCATTTATTTGATTTAATGTTGATTTTATGTCATGAGTTTTTGTGGTTGTCATAGATTGAATAACAACTTTATTATTTCCCCCTATTTGGACATTTCCAACCATTATTTTTTTTGTTTTTTCTCTTATTGTTTTTTTCATGTTTAAAAGTTGTTATTTCTATAATTTACTTTTAATTATAATGAATATATTTTTTAAAATGATAATTCTATTTTTAAATAAATATTTAGAATAATGTAAGTGATAAAAAGTGAAT
>JAIDMU010000109.1 GCA_029050415.1 Malacoplasma sp. | reverse complement strand
ATATAAGCATTTTTATGTGTTTATATAGTAAAATTTTTATCACTACACTTTTAAAAAAAATAAGTATAGGATTTTTAGTTATGAAAATTAAATTTAACTTCAATAAAATTAAAGATTATTTTAGTAAATCAAAATTTCAAAAAAATTTTAAAAAAGGTATTAGAAAACATAAAAAAGCAGTTTGATTATCTGGAGTATTTGCTGGAATTTTAGTATTTGCTTTATCTATTTACTTCACACAAACATTGGGATTTTACCAAATGTCTTCAGTTCAAAAACAAGCTGATAATAATGTTAACACATTATATAGTCATGACTCTTATATAACAAAAAGATACAGTAGAAAAATTCCAAAAACTTATTCTGGAGATGTAAGTTACATTGAACAAGATACAACAGATCCTACTAAAATGATTCAAAAATCTTTGCATTTTAGAAATTCTACTGATTACCCTTCTCCTGAATATCCAATAACTGATATTAATACTTTGTATGAATTATATGATGAAAATTTGATTGCAATTAGTGATGGTTTTATTAATGATCAATTAAAAAATAATACATTAAAAAAACACCCAGGAATTGATTATCAATATATGTATGAAAATAGATTACCAGATAATGCTTTAGCTGTTGAAAAATATTTTAATATTGATTTAACTCAACCTGGTTATATAACAACTGGTTTATATTTAGGACCTGGTGAAATTATTAATTTAAAATTCCCTGGTTTAAATGATGAACAAGTTAAAAACTTGGGTTTAAGTTTATCTTTAGGTGATTCAGATAATCGTAGTTCTGCAAGAAACGAAAGTAAATTATTAAGATCAACAAAAAGATTAGCATTTTTAAATAAAGTAGTTTCAATTGATAAAAGTGATTTTAGTTATGGAACACCATTTGGTGGAATTGTTCATATAGTTACAACAAAAAACCCGTCAACAATGAGTAATATGAGAAATATTGCTATTGTAACTAATGGAGCAGTTGAAGCTTTGCACTATATTAATGGAAACACAACAAAAGATGAATGAACTAGACTTTTAAATGAAGCAAAAGCACCAATCTTTGATATTTCTGCTGACCACATAAAATTTATTGGCCCAAAAACAGCATTGGGAATGTTTGAAAAAGATAAAGAAAATAACTTTATAAATAATCCTTATGATTCAAAATGATATCCAGATAAAATCATGGATTTATTTGATAAAATGGCTTTAGATTCTTTATATACAGTAAATACTAATGCAATTTGAAAACAACCTTACAGACACTCATTTTCAAACTATGTAGCAGCAGGTGCTGCTGTTAGTTTCGTGGGTGCTTCAGTCATTACAGCACCTTGATCTTGAGCAAAAGGGTTTTTAGATTATGACACAATTATTAATGCTGGTTCTTGGGGAATTATGCATGAAAACAATCACCAAAACCAAAATTCAGTTTGAGGATATGGTGGAAGCACTGAAGTAACTAATAATGTTTTAACAGTTGCATCATATTTAAAATTTACTAATGTATTAAATGACCGAGAATATTTTGCAACTGGTTTAAAAACAGACCATAATGGAAAATTAAATGGTTTTGTTGCCCAAACACAAATCAATAAAGTTAATCTTTCCTCAAATGAAAGACAAGGGATTGATTATGATTACACTCCTATTATGTCACACTTTGGAACCTCTAAATTTCAAAATGTGATTAGAAGTTATACAATGAATGATGCAAAAAACTATTGAGGTCAAACAATTAATGTTCCACAAGGAATCAGTACAGCAAGTTTTCCTGGAAAAAGAAATGCAAGATTTGTTTATCGAATTTCAGAAATAACTGGATATAACTGATCAGAATTTGCATACAATACAAATTTAATATTAAAAAATGATAAAGATGTAATTGATAATGAATTCAATTCTAGAGAATATCAAATAAAAAAGTTTTTACCAGTTTCAAGTTTTTATGCATCAGAAATTAATTATGATGATTCTGGTTATCAATACATTCAAAGACCTTTTTTAATTGGTAAAGATTATTTTCAAAATGGTTATCAATTTGATTTAAAAGGAAAAACCATTACAAGTTTAAAAAGAAATATGACAAGCACTTACAATTTAAGTGATGTTAAAATTATTAACCCACCAAAAAATGGTATTTTTAAAGAAACTTCACCTTCTTCAGGTATTTGAAATTACATTCCCAATACTTCAGATTTAAATAAAGAAGATTCTTTTGAATATGAAGTTATTGTAACTGATAGTGAAACAGATTTATCAACTGAAGTTAAATTTAAAGTAGCTATTCAATTAGAAGGAAATACAATTGAATTTAAAGTTCCAAGTAATTATAACTATCAACAATATTATTTATCTAGTCAAACAAATGAAAAAGATAGTGTTGATTTTAGTGGTAGTGATGAAAATAGTAAAACTCTTAACCTATTAAAAGACCAAGAAAAAGTAAAGATAGAAAAAGACGAAAAAGGAAATGAAAAAAGATCAGATGATTCTTGATCATCAACTACAGTAAATTATAATGGACAATTTTATTCATCTTTTAAAATTCCTTTTAAAAAAGAAGTAGATATTAACTATTTAGACTTATGACCTTATTGAAGCAATCAACAATGTCCTGATGGAGTAATTATTGAAGATGATAAAGGTAATGAACTTTATAATGGTGATTTTATTAAAACAAGTTATCCAACTTTTGTTTTTCCAGAAGTTAAAACAAGGTCGCTTACTGTTAAGTTAACAACATTTGATCAAGTTGCAGGTGAAACAGATTCTTCTGGTGTAACTTCATTTACAAATCAACCAGTTGCTAAAAAAATAAGATTATATTATTTTGATGTTGGTAAAGTATCACAACCAACACAAATATTAACACCTAATTCAAATTGAATTTATCAAAAAGGAGATTGAAGAACTGGGAATAAAGATGGCAAAGTTAATGGAACATCATTATATACAATTTTCCCAGAAGCTAAATTACAATTTGGATTTAATGGAACTGAGTTTTCAATAGTTGGGACAAAAGATAAAAATTATGGTTCTTTTGAAGTTTATGTAGATGGGAAATTTGTATCATCAGTTAGTTCACATTCAAATTCAAGGCAATCAAATGAACCTTTATACATTAAAACAAATTTAGAACAAGGAGATCACTTTGTGACTATATTAACTAAAAGTTCACTTCCTGTAGAAATACAATATCTAGCATTAAATGGAGAAGCTAAACCAATTGAAGTAAATGATTGATATTACTTTTTAACTGTTGGGTTGCCACTTATTATTGTTTTAGTTATAGTATTAGCAGTAATTGGAACTTTGTATTATTTAAAAGTTAAAAATAAAAAAATTATGGTTTTTGAAAAGTTTAAAAATAAATTTAAGAAAAAAGAACCAAAACTTTTAGAAGAACCTAAAGATTCAAATTTGTTAATTAGTAAAGCACATGAAGAAAAAATTAAAAAAGAAAATATTTTTGACAAAAAATCAGAAGACCATAATCCTTTTGAAGATGAGTTAGAAAAAAATCAAAAAACTAAACCAGAAAAAAGTAATAAGAAAAATAAAAAACAAAAAAACAAAAATAAATCAAAAGGAAAATAGTTTTTTATGAACAAAAATTTTGAAAACAAAGTAAAAGATTTTAAAAAAACTTTTTCTAAGAAAAACTTAATAAAAAAGTGAAACTATTTACTTAGATACTTTGAAAAAAAACAAAGTAAATTCATTTCTGTTTCTTTTTGAATTGATATTAGTTTATTAATAATAATGTTTTTTTGCTCAATATTTGTAAATGCAAAAACAGGATATTATTTAGATTCTTTACATTTTGATCAATACAACTCTTTATTAATTCCTGGAATTGTTTTAGGTTCTTTTGCTTTAATTTTATTTTTAGTAATGGCATTTATTAATGCAATGCTTTGGGTTAAACTTTACATTTTAAAAAAAGATTTTAAAAATTTATTGTTTTTTGTTTATCTATCTATAAATGCTTTAAATTTTTTAATGTTTCTTTTGCTAATAATTTTTGCAACTACAAATTATCGGTTAGTTTTTATTTTAGAAATCTTTTTAATATTTCATACACTAGCATCTTTATATCTTTATTTAGATGATAAATATGATTTAGATTTTGAATTTATAAAGAAAATGAATAAAAAAATATTAAAGTCATTTGATAAAAAAAATCATAAAAAATAATTTTACTAACATAATA
>JAIDMU010000108.1 GCA_029050415.1 Malacoplasma sp. | reverse complement strand
GAAAAAGAGTATAGTAATAAAAGAATTTTTCCAAATCCAAATAATATATTTAAAGCTTTTACTTTTTTTGAAATTTTTGAAACTAGTTTGGTCATAATTGGACAAGATCCTTATCAAACTCCAAATATGGCTGATGGTTTAGCTTTCTCTACAAAACTAAATATTAAACCAAAATCTTTATCTAATTTATTTAAAGAGATAAAAAAAGATTTAAATATTGATAGAACTAGTTATGATTTGTCAGATATTGCTAATCAAAATGTGTTGTTACTAAATCGAATTTTAACTGTTGAAAGTGATTTAAGTTTGTCTCATGCAGAAAAAGGATGAGAGCTTTTCACTAATAATTTAATTTCATATTTAAGTAAACAAAACACAAAAATAATTTATCTATTAATGGGTAATAAAGCAATTAGTTTAAAACCTTTGTTATTTGATTATTTAGCAGTTTTTGAAACATCTCATCCTTCTCCATTTAGTTATAGAATTAATTTAGAAAACAAACAGATTTTTAAAAAAATAAATGAACAATTAATTAAAGCTAACAAAAAACCAATTAAATGATAAAAAGTTAATTATTTTTCCAATAGTCAACTTTTATAAATTTAATAATATTGGTAATTTATAAAATCTTTTTTGTTAAAATAAATCTATTAAAATAAAGGGAAAATATGAAACATTTTATAGCAAAAGTTAATAGGATTAATTTATGTTTGAGCCTACTTCAGCTATTTTAGTTTTTTTAGCTTTTTTTATTGTAACTACTCTTGTAGCATCTTTAAAAAAACTTTATTTCTTTTTTAGGTTTAAAAAAAGATATTATGTTTTCCCTAGACCATCAATTCAAGGTATTGCAAATATTGCGATGGTTATTGCTTTGTCAGTTGCAGTTTTATTATTACTAACTTTTGTTACTTCTAATGCATTTTCAGTTCTATTTAGAGCATTTCCAGGAAGCAGAGTAACAATTGAAGGAATACTAATAAAAATAGGTGGACTTATGTTTGGACCTTTTATTGGAACATTTATAGGTGCTTTAACTGATTTATTATCTATTTTAATGACTGCTGGAATTTTTCACTATGGATATTTTATTTCAGCAATGGCTTATGGATTAATGGCTGGATTAATTAGAACTATTTTTTCTTTTTGAAAGCAGAATAAAACTTGATATGCAACTATTGCTACTTTAATTTCTGGATTAACATTTGTATTTACAAGTTTATTTATTTTTTTAGTTAAACAAAATGAAGGTGGATTTACTCATTCAATATTGCCTTTTAATCCAGAGATTATTTCATCTGATTTGCTTATAACAATCTTTGGCGGTTTTACAATTTTATTAATTGTTGGCATATGAATTCTTTGTCTTTTTTCAAATAAATATAGGAAATGAAAAAATAATAGAATAATTTTTGGGAAAGTTAGAGTTAAACCAAATAAAAAACCTATTAAAAGTTATTTTAATAATATGTGTTTAATTTTAATGTGTGCTTTAACTACAGAAATTTTAATTAATGTTTTATTAATGCCATCTTTTGATGCTGATTTAAGTACTTTAGGATATGACAATTGATTTTTAATTAGATTTGCCATTTTTATTCCAATGATTATTTTCAATTTTATTATTATTTATCCTGTGTATGTAGTTATTTCACCAATTATTAATTGGGATTATCGAAAAGAATTAAGTGAAGATTACAAAATTCCATTTTATGTTAATTAAAGGAGTTAAAAATGATTAAGTTAACAGATAAAATTACTAAAGAAATTTCAAAAAATTTAATGTTAGAAATTTCAGATGAAGAAGCAAAATTAATTTCTTCTCTTATTGAAACTTCTGTTGAAAAAATAGAAAAGGTAAAAACTTTTGACTTATCTAATGTTGAACCAATGGACTATCCCGACATTGTTATTTCCAATAATTTTAGAGAAGATGAAATTGAAGAATTTGATAATGTTGAAAAATTACTTGATTTAGCACCTGAAAAAGAAAATAGATTTATAAAGGTTTAATATGAGTGAAATTTTAAATATTCAAAAAGAAATTAAAAACAATGATAGTAATTTCAACAAATATTATCAAAATACTTTAAGTGAATTAGAAAAAAATAAAAAATTAAATGCTTTTTTAAGTTTGATTAAAAATTATCAATATGTTAAAAATAATCCAACTTCTAAGTTAAATAAAATTTTGTATGCTGTTAAAGACAATATTAATGTTAGAGATACTATAACAACTGGTGGTTCTCTTTTTTTTGAAAATTATAAAAGTCCTTATTCTGCTACTGTTATTAAATTGTTAGATGAAGCTGGTGCTATTCCAATTTGTAAATCTAATCTTGATGAATTTGGTTTAGGTGGAACTGGTTTATTTAGTGCTTATGGTGATGTTTTAAATCCACTTGATGAATCTAGAATTGCTGGGGGATCATCAAGTGGTAGTGCTGTTTTGGTAGCAAAAAAAATAGTTGCTTTTGCTCTTGGTACAGATACTGGTGATTCAATTAGAATGCCAGCCAGTTTTTTGGGTGTATATGGTTATAAACCAAGTTATGGATTAGTATCAAGATTTGGTGTTTTTCCTTATTCTCCATCAATTGATCATGTTGGAGTATTTGCAAATTCAGTAGCAGATGTTGCTATTGTAATGGATGTTATAAATCAATATGATAAAAATGATTTTACCAGTCAAATAACTAAAATAGATTTTTATGAAAATATTAATCAGTTTAAAAAAAATAATAAAATTGCATATTTTTCTAATATTGTAGATT
>JAIDMU010000107.1 GCA_029050415.1 Malacoplasma sp. | reverse complement strand
GTAATAAACTTGTTATTAATTAAAGATTTAAATGGAATAAAAATGGCAAAAGATAATTCAAAATTAGATAAAAATTTTTCAATTTGAATAAATGATAAAGATGAAATAAATAATTACAAACCAGAATTTCACTTTCATCCAAAAAGAGGTATTTTAGCAAATCCCAATTCATTGTTTTTTTATGATGATGTTTTATACTGTTTTTTTCACCACATCCCTTTAAATAGAAGTGACTATTCTAATGTTTATTCTTTAATTAAAACTAATGATTTAGCTAATTATAAATATCATTTAATGGTTAATAAACCCGACTATTCTTTTGAAAAAGATGGAGTTTTTCCAGGATCAACTTTTATTAAAAATGGAATAGTATATGGTCTTCATATTGGTAAAGAAAAAATAGACAACCAGTTTGTTACTACTGTTGTTAGAAGTGAATTTGATTTTGATTTAAATGAATTTATTAGTAAAGAAAAAATTATAAATAACATTAAATTTGAAAATTACTATAGCAACTTTTCATCACCTTATCTTTTTGAATACCAAAGTAATTCTTATTTTTTACTTGGTTCTAAAAAGAATGATGGAACTGGTACTGTTTTACTTTTTGAATTAGATAAGGATTTATCTAATCCAAAATTAATTAAAGAGATTTTATTAAGTCAAAGTTTTTCTGAAATTAAAAATATTAATTTTATGTTTTTTGATGAAAGTAAAACAGGTTATCTTTTTTATTCAGCTAAATATAATAAAGAGATTACTGCTTCAAAAAAAGATGTTGATCCAATTGTTTGTTGGTATTCTAAATTAGATTTAAATGATTTGTTTGATCCTAATGAAGTTGAATATCAAATTTATAATAATCAAAGAATTGACTATGGAGTTGATTTTAACTCACCTTATTTATTCAAAAAAAATGATAAATATTTTTTGGTTGGACTAGCAGGTTCTTTAGAAAATCAAAATTACAAAGAGAAAAAATTTGAATGAATGAATTTAGTTTCTTTAATTAAAGAAGTTAAAGTTGATAGTGATGAAGATTTAATTTTTACTGAGCTTAAAAATTATAAGAATTTGTTTGAAAGCTCTGAAAACAAATTTGTTAAGTATTTTAATTTTGAAATGATTGATAATGAATCAGTTGAAATTTATGATTTAGATAAAAAACTTTTATCGATTGAAGTTGAGAAAACTGACATTTTTATTAAATCATTTCATGATGATGATTTTCACAAATTTAAAAATGATGTGAAAATAAATGGTGTTTTTAAAAATAATATTGAAATATTTATTGATAATTCAATTATAGAAATTAAAATAAATAATAAACACTGATACACATCAAGAATTTATTTTGATAATAAAATATCTTTAAAATATAGCAAGTCACTTGTTAACTATGAAAATAAATATGTCTTTTATGATGTAGATTCTTTTTTTATTAACTGATTTGTTATAACAGACAAATTTGTAGTGATTAAAAAAGGAAAAATCCCAATCAATGTTAATAAGAAAAATTTACAACTAGATATTGTTAAATCAATTGGTGAACACATTAGTTTAACTAAAGAAAAATTGGAAAACGTCATTGGTGCTGGAGTTACTATAAGTGATTTATTAAATTCTTCTGAATTTAAAAATAATGGTATTAATAGTAGTATTATTTTTGAAAATTTTAATTTTGAAAATGAGCTTTCTTTATATTCTAATTTACCAGTAATTGTTGAAAGTAAAATTAACTATTTATCAATTGGTTTACAGTCTAAAGGAAGTTTGATTAACAATAATACTGCTGTTGTTTTAAATTTAGACAATTACATTCAAGGATGTGTTTTATTAAATAGATTAATTTATCAACCAAGTAAAAAAGTAAAAATAGATTTGGGATCAATGGATGTTTTAAACAAGAACTTTGGTACATGATTTTGTTTACAAGGTCTTTCTAAAAAAGTATTAGAAGATCAAAAAATAAAAATAAGTCCTGATGTGATACTAAAAAATATTGATAATAAGTTTGATAATCAAATTGCTTATTGATATCAAGGATTAACTAGAGGAATTGTAAACATTATTTCAATGTATAACCCTGAAAAGATTATCATTAGTTCATCACTAAATGATTTTGGATTAATTGATATTAATCTAATTAAAAAAATTAAAGATAAAATTTTATCAAATTGCTATTTAGAAACTAAAACTGAAGTAGAGTTAGTTATTAATTCTTACTTATTTATTTGACAGGGTTTTGTTGAATTTTTAACAAGTAATAAGAAGTAAAATTATTTTTTATTTTTAAAGATATTAAGTTTAATTTTATTTTCACTATTTTTAATTAGTCTAACTATGTTTTCTTTGTGACGATAAACAACCAAATTTGCTACTAGAAATTCTAAAATAAAAATAACAACAATATATCAAAACTTTGCATTGTTATCATAGTTAAATATTTGTGAAACTATGAATGGATTATTAAAACTTGGAAAATTTTTAATTATATCTGCACCAGCAGTGTCTAAAATGTAAAAATAATCAAGATGAGGAACTAATACTCATACTGGTAAAAATGAAGCAGTAATAATTGAAGCTAAAGAAACATATCTAGATAAAAGACAAATTGTTCAAAAAAGAATGAAACAAATAAAAAAGAACCATGGACTTATAGCTGCTGCAAACCCTGCTGCACTTGACACCCCTTTTCCACCTGAATATTTTTTAGCTATTTCAAAGTTAAATTTAAATTTAAATAAAGCATAAAAATAAGAAACTGGAAAACAGTGACCTATAACTGCACTAAAACCACCCAAATAAACAATAACTCCTGCATTTGAATAATCTAATTCACTACCAATTGAGCTTTTTAAATATTTATATATTACTAAGCATAAAAATGTTGCAATTCAAGATTTAAAAAAATCAAGAATCATTACAATACCACCAGAAATTTTACCCAAGTTTCTAGTTACATTTGTTGCACCAACATTTCCAGATCCTAATTTTCTTATATCAATACCTTGGATTTTAGAGATGATTAAACCAAATAGTATGCTCCCTATTAAATATCCTATTAATAAAAATAAAATACAAATTCCAACTAAATTCCCTATATTCATATCTTTTACACTTAATAAAAAAATATTTTATTTTTTATTGTAATATTTTACTTATATTTAGGCGAAAATATGAATAAAGTTTTTTTAATATTTAATAATGTTTGTGCAGCAGCAGTTTCTATTTTTGGGATTGTAACAATTGGCACAACAGTTAATTTGTACAATAATTATAATTTAGCAAAAGATGAATATGATTTTTATCATTTATATAACCAGTTTGAAGATAAAAAAATAATTAAATCTGACTTGGAAAATCTGGTTAGTTTAAAATATAAAAATTCATCTAACAATTCATATTATTTATCTT
>JAIDMU010000106.1 GCA_029050415.1 Malacoplasma sp. | reverse complement strand
AACTTTCTATGAAATAAAAATATATAAAATATTTTTATTAAGTTTTAATCTGAAATGATATTCAATCTATTATTTTTAAATTTTAAAAAACCTATAGAATAAATTGGTAAATTATAAATTGTACAACCATCTTTTTTGTATATGTTAAATTCATTAAATGAAAAAACAATTGCATATTTTGGTTTAAATAGTTTTATATATAAATTAAGACTCTGTTTTGAAAATTTCTGAGCCATTTTTATTTCAACAGGAATTAAGTTATAATTTAAGTTTTCTATTAACAAATCTATTTCATAATATTTATTATTTTCATTAAATCTATAGTAACTAGTTGAATTGTTAACATCAACTCCTGAATTTGCCAATTCACAAAAAACAAAATTCTCACCCAGTGATCCTTTAATATTTCCTTCAATTCCACTTGAATTTCAAAAGTTTTTATAATTAATTGGAAATAAATCTCCTATAAATCCAAAATCATTGAAATAAATTTTAAATTTTTTTTCGTTTGTGTTTCCAATAATTGTTGTTTTTGTCTTGGCTTTTTCTAGCAAATTTACTTTATAAATTAAATTTGTAAGTAACAATCAATCAAAAGCATTTTTATAGTTTTTATAAGCAGATTTCTTTTCAATATTACTCATTATAAAAACATTATTTTGTTTATTAAAAAATTTTCCAATTGAATTATATATGTTAATAGTTTTTGCTTTTAAACTATTACTATCTATATATTTTGTTAAATCTATTAAATAAGATTCTTGAATTGCTTTTCTTTTTAATAAGCATTCATTTGAATTTTTATTTTCAAAAAAAAGTGAAAGGGGTTCTGGTAATCCACCAATAGTTAAAAAAGATTTAAACTCTTCTAGCAATATCTTATGAGATGACTTATTTATATTGCTAATATTTTTATTAAATAAATTATCTAAATTATTCTCTATTTCTTCAATTAATCAATTCCTATCAGAATTGATTAAAAATTCTTTAAATGACAAAGGATTAATTGTCATGATATCAACTTGTCCAACAGGAAAACCTTCTTTATCTAGCATCATTTTATTTCCTAAATAGCTTCCTAAAGAAATTATTCTGTACTTTTTGTTTTCTTCATTAAAACTTTTTAATGCTGTTCTTAATGATGGTATTTCTTGAATTTCATCAAAAATAATTAATCAATCCTCATTAATTTGCTTGTTAAAATATGATGATATTTCTTTAAGTATAATATTTGAATTTTTTATACCATCTAATCTGTTTTTAATATCATAGTCTGTCATAAAATTTATTTTTATGTATTTATCTTTAAAAAAATTTTTAGCAAATAATTCTTCAACTAAATATGTTTTCCCAACTTGTCTAGAACCAAAAATAAGCAATGGTTTTCTATTGCTACTATTTGATCAATTCTCTAAATCTTTTATTTTTTCTCTATATAGTTCCATATTATTTGTATTATAT
>JAIDMU010000105.1 GCA_029050415.1 Malacoplasma sp. | reverse complement strand
ATATTTATACTCAAAAATAAATATAGATAATGAAATCTATATGAACAATATAGAATTAATAAAAAAATGAAAAGTTTTTCTATACATCCATAATGAACTAGAATAAAACTTTTCACTCTAAACAGAAATATTTGTTGGAAAATTTACAAAACTATAAACTGAAATTGCAATTAATGAATAAATAAAAAAAACTAAAGAAACTACTAGTAGTGAATCAACTCTATCTAGAAAACCTCCATGACTTTTTAAATAATTACTAAAATCTTTAATAGCAAAAGCTCTTTTTACATAACTGAATAGCAAGTCACCTAAAATTGCAAATATAACTAAAATAATTGCAACAAACAAAAGAATAATTCAAAGACTATAATTATAAACAGTTGAAAAACTTGCTATATCTTTTAAAGTTACTAACCATCTACTTTCATTTAAATATACAACTTTATTATCCAGTGTTAGTAAACCACAGTAAATCATTAGTAATGCAACTGAAGATACTGATCCTAAAATTGCACCCTCTCATGTTTTATTTGGACTAATAAATTTTGCCATTTTGTGTTTTCCAAAAAACAAACCCCAAACATAGCAAAAAGCATCAGTTGCTAAAACAGAAATTAATAAAAAAAGTAGGGCAGTTCAACCTTTAAAAATGGATATAAAAATAAAACCATCAAAACCAAAAACAATAATCATCAGCAAAGCATTTAAAGTAATAACGTTTTTAAAATTTGCTTTATAAAATACTTTTAAAACTATGTTTAATACTATGATTAAAATTATTCAACTAGCAAAACTACTAATAATTGTTGTGTATGTTAATTTTGAATAAAGGTAAAAATTTAAGGTTTCTTCTGAATCTAAAGTTGAATCATTTTGTACAAAAAAATGACTAATAAAATAATTTGTAAATATCAGTGTCAAAGCAGGAATAATATATGCAATAGTAGAAACAACTATCAAAATAATTATTGGTATTTTTTCATATGTTCTAAAAACTAATCTTGTTGCTTCTAAAACTGCAAACACAAAAGGAATATACATTACCACTACTAAAAGTATTGCAAAAATTCCACTTGTTTTAGAATCAAAAGAAGTTCAGTGAGATTTTGTTTGATCAGACAAAATAGTTAAGCAAAGAATAACTAAATAAAAAATAACAACAAAAACTGAAATTATTGTTCTGTTTTTAAAATTATTTTTTTTAGTATTATCTATATTATTAATAAATTTGTGTTGTTTTTTAATTGTTTTTAATTGTATTCTAGCAGTTTTCATATTTACTATTTTAATAATTATATCTAATTTAAAAAATAAAATTAATAGTAAATATT
>JAIDMU010000104.1 GCA_029050415.1 Malacoplasma sp. | reverse complement strand
GGTAATAATGCAATCAAAAATTATTTAATTTCAAACACTGAAGCATTTGTAAATATTTTAGAAGTTATTTTTTTATTTAAAATCGCAAACAAAAAAAACAGCAATTTAAATATAGTTCCTCTTTTTGAAACAATTAGTGATTTATCTAATTCAAATAAAATTATTGAAGAATTCATTACAAATGAATACACAAAAAAATATATTAAAGATGTTTTGAAAAACAGAATAGAAGTTTTGTTAGGTTATTCAGACAGTTGTAAAGATGGTGGTAATTTTACTTCATCTTGAAAAATTTATAATGTTCAAAAAAACCTTAAATCTTTGTCTAAAAAATATAATATTGAAGTTAGTTTTTTTCATGGAAGAGGTGGAACAATTGGTAGAGGTGGAGGACCTAGTTATTATGCTATTAATTCTCAACCTAGAGGAAGTATAACTAGAAAACTAAGATTTACTGAACAAGGTGAAATTATTTGAGCAAAATATTCAAACCCAAGAAAAGGATGATTTAATTTAGAAACAATCTTAACAGCTGCTGCAAATGCAATGACAAATCAAAAAAGAAATTTATTAGAAAATAAAGAATTTTTTCAAGCAATGAATTTTTTATCAGATTTAAGCTGTGAAAAATACCATTTGTTGCTTAATATGAAAAAATTTGAAAAAGTTTTTTTTGATATAACTCCAATTAAAGAAATTTCAAAATTAAAAATAGGTTCTAGACCTTCAAGCAGAAGTGGGAAAAACAGCTTAAAAGATTTAAGGTCTATACCATGGGTTTTTTCTTGATCACAAGTTAGAGCAATGATTCCAGGGTGATATGGTGTTGGTACTGCACTAGATTTTTTTATAAAAAATAGTGATAGTAACTTAGAAAAACTAAAAAATTGATACCAAAATATTCCTTTTTTTAATTCTCTTCTTTCAAATATAGAAATGCTTTTAGCAAAAGTTAACTTAGATATAACAAAAAGATATTTTGAAACATCTAAAGAAAAAGAGTCAAAAAATATTTTTAATGATATTTTAGATGAGTATAATAAGGTTTTAAAATCTGTTTTACTGATAATGAATAAAGAGTATTTATTGCAAGATTATCGAGATTTAAAAATTAGTTTAGATGATAGAATTCCTTATTTAAACATTCTTAATTATTTTCAATTAGAATTGATTAGTAGAAAACAAAAAAATAAAAAATCAAAATTAAATGATGAATCTATTTTGATTTCAATTAATGGAATAGCAACAGGACTTAGAAATAGTGGGTAAATTATGCAAAAAAATTTTAATAAAATTTTAATTAATATTAATTCAAGTCATAAAAATAATTTTATTTTTAAAGGTTTTCAAATTAATGGTTTATTTAAAATTTATGGAAAAACTTTAATTGATAAAAATGCAGATATATTT
>JAIDMU010000103.1 GCA_029050415.1 Malacoplasma sp. | reverse complement strand
AAAGTGGATGATATATGATACTGAGCATATGAATAATAAAATTATTGACAATAAATATTTTCTTTTTGAAAAAAACCAGATAAATAAAAGACTAAAAGTAATTAAATTTTCTTTAAATATTGAATTTTTCTTAGCTGATAAATTAAGTAGTTTAATGAAAAACAAGTCTATTAATGTTGAAATTAAAAATATTGAAGATTTAAAAAAAGTGATAGATAGAAATTTTATAAAATTAGAAAAAGAAAATTCGAAAAATAAACCAACAGATTTGTCAAACTTGGAGTGAAAAAAAAGTAATAAATTAGTTGACCAAGAAATAGATTTGTTTAAAAAAGTTACTCCTTCAATTACAGTAAAAAAATATTTTTATGACCTTTCTTTTGGAAAGAAAATTTTATTTTTAAAATCTATGAAATCTATTTATTGAAATAAATTATTTTCTGAACTAACCATTGATAGTAAAAAATTTACGATGGGTTCTTGAAATAGATTTTTTAATAGAGTAAGATTGTGAAGAAACACAGCTTCTCATACTAATTCTGTTTTTTATAAGAATAACCCAATAGACATTTCACCAATTAGTAGAAAAAATAAAGATGTTCCAGTTAGTGATTTTGTATTAGTTTTAGAAAAACAGTACCATTATAATTTTGGTAGTATAAAAATTTTTATTAAAGATAAATTTTAAAAAATATAAATAATAAATATTTATTATTTATAGTACTGTAATTTAAATTATTAACTATATGGGTGTCATATAGTTTTTTATTTCTATTTTAATATTTTTTTGTTTTCCGATATGCTATATAAAGCATAACTATAAATATATGACAGTTAAACTTTTTGAATTTTTTGCAGGAATTGGATCACAATATAAAGCCCTTAAAAATATTAGCAAACATAAAAATTGATTAATACAACATGTTGGAATGGTTGAATGATTTGTAGATGCAATAATTGCTTATGTTTGTATTCATAGCAAAAATTTTAAGGCAACTAAATCATCGCTACAAGATTTTTATAGTTTAAGTTTAGATTCTAAGAATGAGTTGTCATATAATGGCTTAACAAAACTTAATAATTCTATTAAATCTTCTTATTTAAATTATTCAAAAGATTATTTTAACAATTTGTTTAATATTGAAAAAATAAGTTACAAAAATATTCCAAAAAATATTGATATTTTAACTTATTCTTTTCCTTGTCAGGATTTAAGTGTTCAAGGACTTCAAAA
>JAIDMU010000102.1 GCA_029050415.1 Malacoplasma sp. | reverse complement strand
ATTATTAGTTTTATTATTAACTCAAATGGCATTACTGAATTTTATTTTATTATTGCTTTAGTTAATAAAAATGATGAAAATGATTTAATTTTAGAAGATAAATTTAATGAGTTTAAAACAAAAATCACCAGTTTATTAAAAAGTAAAAATTTTTCTGTTAAAAACACACCACTTTTTTTTGGTTCAATCTTAAACCCAATAAATTTAGAAGATGATAATAAATTAATTTTTAAAAACTTTTTTTCAAAATTAAAAACTGAAATTGAACTTATAAACAATCAAATAATTCTTTTTTATTCAAACACTGAACTTTGTGACTATTTACATTTAAATAATTTCTTTACATATTTTTTGAATTTCAATAGTAAAAATAGTGAAAGAGAAATTAAAAAAATATCTAAAGATTCAATTGGAATTGTGGATAGTTCAAATGAAAGTGAAATTAGCTTTTCTTCAGTTAACTATGAATTTTTAACTTTTTTAGAAGATGAAAAAAATTAGTTTTTATTTATAATCTTTTTTAAATTAAAAATATTTTAGTTTTTTTTATTTAAAAATCTTAGTTAATTTATAATAAATCTTGTAATTGCAATTTGGATTAATCATTATGAAAATAACTTTTATTTACCATTTATATGAAAATTCAACAAATTTAGAAAAATCTATCAAATCTTTACTAAATCAAACTAGTAAAAGTTTTGAAATTATTTTCATTGATGATTTTGCATCTGATGAAGTTAAAACAATATTAAATAGTTTTGATTTATCAGATAAAAAATTTAAAATTGTAAGACTTTTTGAAAACTATGGAAGATCATTTTCTTATAATTTGGGATTAGAAAAAGCTAGTGGTTCATATGTTTATTTTGCTGAATCAAAAAATATTTTTGAACCAGATTTTGTAAAAACTATTATTAATATTTTAGATAATAAAAAATATGATTTTATTGGTTTTAAAACAAACATTAATAATGTTAATGATGATTTTGAAACTGAAAAAGAAATAACTAAAGAAGAACTTTCTACAAATGCATCTTTTATTGTTAATTGTGCAATTAGTATTAGAAACAAAGTTTTTAAAAAAAGTTTTTTAGAAAAAAAGAAAATTAATTTTGTTAATTATAAAAATTTATATCCAATTTATCTTTTTGATGTTTTGAACTCATATGAAACTGCTTTTTATTCTTCAAAAAAATTATTGAATTTAGAAAATGGTAAAAATTCAGTTAAATATACTTATAATTTGTACAACATTTTAGAAAGTGCTTTGCTTTTGTCTTACCGGATTAATGAGTCTCAGTTAGATTATGATACTAAAAATAATTATTTAGTTTGACTGCCAAAATTGTGTATTGGTGATTTTTTAGTTAAAATGTTTGATTCATATAGTAATGAAAAAACTTTGTCAATTGCTATTAATAAAGCATGAGAAACTTTAGAAAAAATTGATCCATCATTTAGAAATAATAAAAGTTTAGATTTATTAAAAAATCCAGAATTAAAAGAATATATCTGTTCATTTAAACCATCATTTAATTATGTTAAAAAGAATTTAATTAGAGGGTAAATGTGAATAATTTATTAGAAAAAAATGAAAAGAAAAAATATCAATTAGCAAGTGCTGTTTCTAGAACTTTTGCAAGATTTTTTGATTTGATATTTACTTTTCTAATTATTATTGCTTTCTTTTTTATTATTTTTTCTAATTTGCTTCAAACTAGTTTTATATCAGGAAATGAACAAAATTGAAATTTAATTGAATCATGACAAATTTTTTTATTTACTTTTGTTATTTTTTTAACAATTTTTATTTATTTTATCATTGTCCCTTTTTTATGTAGGGGTTATACTATTTTTTCCAAAGTCTTTAAAATTAGAATTTATAGTACTTCTTTAAAAATTGTTAATGAAAATAAAAAATTTTTTAAAAATTTACATTGACTATTTTTTACTCAATTAATTATTAGAGAATCCCTAACTTGTTTATTAGTTATTACAATTACTTTAATTTTAGGAATTGTCAGTTTTTTTGCTAAAAATCAAGTAATTGCTTTTTTGTTAAATTCAACTAGTAGTGAAACTGATACTACAAATGTTGTTGAAATAGTTTTTCAATCTTTTTATACAATTGTTGCAATTTTAGAGTTTGTTTTAATTTTAAATGTTGCATTTACAAATAAAAAAAGATCATTTACAGATAATATTAGTAATACTGTTGTTGTCAAAATGGTTGAAGTTTTTAGTGATGATAAAAATGGTGTTTTAAATTTAAAAAATAAGAAAAAACCAATCATTAAGTATAATTTACCAGGTGAAATTGATACTAGTGAAATTTTTGATGAAGGAAATAGTAAAAATGGATAGTAAATATAGTAAATTTAATGAAAACCAAAGAAAAGCAATTACTTTTGATGATGATATTCCAGTTTTAGTGATTGCTGGAGCTGGTAGTGGAAAAACATCTGTTTTAACTCATCGTGTAGTTTATTTAATTAATGAAAAAAACTATGCAAGTTGAAGAATTTTAGGTTTCACTTTCACAAATAAAGCAGCTAATGAAATGAAAACAAGAATTTCAAATATTATTCCTAGCAAACAATTTAACTATATTGGTACATTTCATTCAATGTGTTTAAGAATCTTAAGAGAAGATATAAAAGCTTTGGAATTTGAAAATATTAATAGCAATTTTTCTATTGTAGATGAAGATGATCAAAACTCAATTTTAAAAGATATTTATAAAGCAAATAACTTTGATAACCAAATTTTAAAAATTAAAGTTTGTTTATCTTGAATTTCTAAACTAAAATCACAAGATATTTATGAAAATGATGATGTTTATGAATGGCTAAGTTTTTTAGATAATACCTATGAAGGTGATACAAAAAAAGATATTTTTAAAATAGTTTATGAGCAATATTTAAAGTTTTTAAAAAATAGTAACTTACTTGATTTTGATGACTTAATTAAATATGCTAAACAGGTTTTAAAAATTGAAAAAATTGGAAAAAAGTGAAAAGAAAGATTTGATTATATTTTAGTTGATGAGTTTCAAGATACTAATTTAGACCAATATGAAATAATTAAATTACTAAGTAAAAATATGAAAAATGTTTTTGCAGTTGGTGATCCAGACCAAATGATTTATTCATGAAGAGGTGCACAAAAAAATATTTTTAATTCATTTAAAAATGATTTTTTAAATACTGAAGTCATAGTTTTAGAACAAAATTATAGATCAACAAAAAAAATTTTAAATATTGCAAATTCTTTAATTAATAACAATCCTAATCGAATTAAAAAAAATTTGTTTACTGACTCTAGTTTTAATAGTGAAGTTATTTATTTTGAAGCAGAAGATCAAGATAATGAATCAAAATTTGTGTGTTCAAAAATAAAAGAGTTAGTTGATCAAAAACAATATCAATACAAAGATATTGCAATTTTATATCGAGCTAATTATCTTTCTAGAAATATTGAAGAGTTGTTGTCTTACAATTATATTCCATACCGAATTTTTGGTGGGTTTAGGTTTTACCAAAGAAAAGAAGTTAAAGATATGATTGCTTACATGCGTTTGGTTTCAAACAGTGATGAAATGAGTTTGACTAGAATTTATAATATTCCCAAAAGACAAATTAGTGAAAAAACTTTTTTTGCTATAAAAAATTATGCTGTTGCAAATAATTTATCAACTTTTGCCTCTTTTGGAAAAGTTGAAGAAATTAAAGAATTGTCTGCAAAAGCTAAAAATGCATGTTTAGAATTTTATAATTTGATAACTGAAATAAGAAATAAAAAATTTGATTCAATTTCTCAACTGATTGATGAAATTGCTGAAAAAACAAATTATTTTCAAATGCTAAAAGATGAAGGTGAAGAAAACAGAATTGACAACATTAATGAACTAAAAAATGCAGCAATTGCTTTTGAAAAAAATAATCCCAATAATGCAAACTTGCATCATTATTTACAAGAATTGGCAATTTTAACAAGTGTGGATGAAACTAATGATAAAAATGATAAAAATATTAACACTGTTTCTTTAATGACAGTTCATTCAGCAAAGGGATTAGAATTTGATATTGTATTTATTATTCAAATGAATGAAAACATTTTTCCTTCTATTAAGTCAATTGAAGAAGGGAACTTAGATGAAGAAAGAAGAATTGCATATGTTGCAATTACAAGAGCTAAGAAGAATTTGTATTTATCATGTAGTAAAGGAGCAAACTATTTTGGTAATGTTTCTGGTCAAAAAACACCTTCTAGATTTTTATTAGAAATAGATGATTTACTTGCAGATAAAAGAATAGTATCTAAAAATACATCCAGTACTAGCAAAAAAGTTTTTGAACCATCAAGAAATCAAAAAAGTTCAATTGATTTAGATAATGTATATCATGATAAAAAAGAAGAGTATTATATAGGTGATTTAGTTTTGCATGATAAATTTGGTAAAGGAATTGTAATGGATGTTCAACAATCAATTATTACAGTTGCTTTTGATAGACCACAAATTGGTAAAAAACAACTTATTAAGCATCATAAATCTGTTAGAAAGATAGAAAAATAATTATGATTAATATTTTATTTATTGGTGATATTTCAGGAGCAATGGGAAAATTAGCAGTTGAGCTTGAACTAAGCAATATTAAAAAACAAAATAAAATAGATTTCACTATTGCAAATGCTGAAAACACAACAAAAGGTAGAGGTCTTGATTGAAAAGACTACAATTTTTTGTGTAGAAATGGAATTGATTTTATTACAATGGGAAACCACACATGACACAAAAAAGATATTTATGAAATTTTAAAAAATAAAGATAACATTATTAGACCTGCAAATCTTGATGAAAAACTTTTAGAAGCAACTGTTGGAGTTGGTTCTAGAATTGTTCATATTAAAAATAAAACATTTCGAATTACTAACTTATTAGGAATTTCTGTAGCTATTAAAGAAATGCAAACAAATCCTTTTTTAGAGTTAGAAAAAATTATTGAAAATGAAGCTAAAGCAGATTTTCATATAGTGGATTTTCATTGTGAAACAACAAGTGAAAAAAATGCTTTTTTTCTTAACTTTCAATCACAGGTTCAAGCAATTTTGGGAACACACACACATGTGCAAACAAATGATGCAAGAATTATAAATAACACAGCTTATATAACTGATGTTGGAATGACAGGTGCAGCGAATGGAATTATTGGTGCAAAACCTGATTCAATTATTAACATGTTTAAAGGTAATTCAGAGTTTTTTAAATTAGAAGAACAAATTGGACAATACCAATTTTGTGCTGTGGTTTTAAGTTTTGATTCAAAAGATAATAAAGTTATTGGAATCAAAAACATTTATAAGTACCAAGATATGGTTGGATATAGAGAATAATTTATTTAACTAGTTTTAAAAAGTAATAATAGCAAGTTAGTAATGAAGATAAATACAAATTATTGTTAATAATTGTTTCTAACTCTTTTTGAGAAACCCAAATATTTTTACTAACTGCTTCAAAAATTGAACCATCATTTTGTGGTGTTTCAATTTTTTTGTTTGTCACATCAACTAGATAGTAAAAAACTTTTTCATTCATTTGGGTTGATGCAACACTTGGATTAATAACAATTAAATCACTTTCATTTATTGTTATTCCCCCTTCTTCATAAACTTCTCTAACTGAACTAGTTAGTGGATTTTCATTTTTTTCAATTGATCCAGTAATTGGACATGGATACAGTTGGTTTCAAACTTTTTTTTCTTCAATTTGTGGCATTGGTTGGTATCTGATTAAGAAAAAGAATTCATTTTTTATTTTTTTAAAGCATAAAGCAGCAATACTGTTAACTGATCTTCTTTGACAATAGAAAAATCCTTTTTCAGTTTTATACATATCTAAGTGTTTTGTTTTAACTATTAATTTATCTTCTTTTTTATTCATATTAAATATTTAATTTTTATTAATAATAAACTAAATAAAAAAAATAGAGTCTTTAACTCTATTTTTCCTTGAGTGAAATTTGAAGTGCAACACTATAGTAACACATTTAATATCCATAATTAAATAAATTATGGATATTTTTATTCCAATCTAATATTGTTTAAAAACATCATTACTT
>JAIDMU010000101.1 GCA_029050415.1 Malacoplasma sp. | reverse complement strand
TAAATACAGTATAGAATTTGAGAATGTTGATATTGAACAAAAAAATGCAATTATTAAAAATTTAATTGCTGCTAGGGGCTTTGCTCAATTATTTTATAGTTCTGAAAAAAATGAAAAATGAAATGTTCATGATTTCATTTGAGAGCAATTTAAATCAATTTTAGACTCTACAGATAATTTTACTTTATATAAATCTGAAAAATTTGATGATTATTTTAATTTTCAATTTTCACTTCACAATGATTTATTGCAACTAAAAAATAATGCTAAAGAAAATAGTGATTTTAATAAAAATTCTTTTTTAGAAAAAAGAATTTCATTAACTGATTTAGTAAAACAAAAAACTAGTCAATTAAGTTTGTTAATTGCTAATTATAAAGAAACAGAGGAATACAAAACAAATTCTGAAAAGTTTAAAGAAAGCAATGAAGCCTTTTTAAAAGCTAAAGTCGAAAGAAATAATCATATTGTTAATATTGTTAAAGGTGAAGATACAAACAAACAAAGAGAATTTTTAACTGTTACTAATCAAGAATATTCTGCAGCTTTAAGTGAGTATATGCATGCTAAAAAAGAATTTGAAAGTATAGTTAAAAAATGTATATCTTATGTTAAAAAAGACAAAAAATCTGTTCAAGAAGATTTAGTTACTTTAAATGATTCTAATAATTTATTAGAAAATAAAGAAATTAATAAAAATAAGGAACCGTTTAATTTTAAAAATTGGTTCAATTCAATAAAATCAAATGACTTAAAGTATCTTAAAAAAGAAGTTAAGTTAAGATGAAAATCATTAAGTGCAATTGAATTTGAATACAATAATGTTATTAATGAAGTAAAAGTAAATACTAAAATATGTGAATGAAGATCTTGGTTTAACTGAATTTTTTATTTTAATTTGAAAAAAATTATTAAAAGAGATTGTGTTTATAAAGCACTTGATAGTGTTGGTTTAAAAAGAGAACATGCATATCGTTATCCCCATGAATTTTCTGGTGGACAAAGACAAAGAATTGTTATTGCAAGAGCTTTAATTAATAAACCAAAAATCATTATTGCAGATGAACCAATTAGTGCTTTAGATGTTTCTATTCAAGCACAAATTATTAATATTTTACAAGACTTATGTAAAAAACAAAATGTTACAATTTTATTTATTGCACATGATTTGTCAATGGTGAATTATGCTTGTAATAATGTTATCATTATGCATCGTGGTAGAATTTTGGAAAAAGGTAATGTTAAAAAGATTTTTGAAAATCCAATTCACCCATATACTAAATCATTGATGAAAGCTACTCCTAAACTTTCAAGAGTTCATGTTGATTTAGCAGCTTTTAATGAAAATTTTACTTATGATAAAGAATGAGATGCTTTTAATAAACCTGAATTTATTAAAATTAATAATGATGAAGACCATCAAGTATTTGGTACTGAAAGTCAAATATCTAAATGAAAAAATTTAAAATATAAAGATGAATAATTCTAAAAAAACAAAAAATATAAATGAAGGATATGTTAAATATAACAAAGATAACAATAAAAGTTCTTTGAATTCTTATTCTTCCGAAATAGTTGCTCAAGCAGAAAAACTAGAAAAAGATAAAAAAAAGGAACCGAAAGGTTATTTATCACTAGGTTTTATAATTATAGTGACTATTGTTGTCTTTTTATTTTGTTTTTTTGTAAATAATGAAAATCAGTCTTTTATGCCTTGAACAGATTGTCTAGTAATAGCATTTGGAGTAGGTTTTTTTCTAAATTTATTTTGATTTGTTTGAAGACAACAATTTGGATTAAAAACAAAATTTGCTGCAAGGCAAATGCTAGATATTGTTACTTATCGTGATTTTAGAGAAAAGAAAAACTGAGTATTAAAAACTCCTTGAAATGATATTAAAACTTTTGCTGATTATCAAGAATATTCATCTACTAAAAAAAGAACAACTGCAAAAATATTTTATATTTCAATATCAAGTTTTACTGTTTTTTTTATAATTTCAATAATTATTTCTCTTACAGTTAGATAAAAAAGTAGATTGCAAAAATCTACTTTTTTTTGTTTTAATATTATGTATTAGCAAAAGGAAAAATAATGGAACAATTAAATTTAATTATTAATAACTTAGAATGTGCTTCTTGTGCATCAGCAATTGAAAAAACATTTAAAAAATTTAAAAAAAATGATTTTTTAAATTTTTCAATTATTTTAAGTTCAAAAAAATTAAAAATTAGTTTTGATTCATCAAAAGTTAGTAAAGAAGAAATTTTAAATCTTTTAGCAGAAAAAAAATTTGACTACCAAGAAATTTAATAACTTAAAACAAAATAAAATTAAAAATTTTTTTAATAAAATTTTTAC
>JAIDMU010000100.1 GCA_029050415.1 Malacoplasma sp. | reverse complement strand
AAGGTATAATAAGTAATTAAATTTTTAATATTATTATCTTTTTTGACTCAATTACTAAATTCAGTTGTTGATAAATTATTAATTTCATTTTCCTTAAAAAAACCTTTAGAAACTAAATAGTTTTTCAACATGTTATTTGAAACAAATGATAAGTTATCGTCAGTTTGATCAACATTACCTTTAACAAAACCTGAATAATTTGCAATTAAGTTCAAATCACTACTTGCACCATTTAATAAATCTTGTGGAATTTTTACATAAAAACTTGCTATTCCTAATGAATTATCAATATACATTGTAGTTTGAATTTTATTGTTGGACTTTCAATTTGTTGGAACTGAAGTACCTAATTTTTTAACCAATAAATTTTCAATTAAATCACTTAAATTACTAAAAGTTCTATTACCAACTTTTAATGATGTTTTATTAGTTACAAGTGCATCATAGATTTCTTGGACTTGCATTAATTTAAAATCTAATAAATCAGCTGAACTATCATCTATAAATTCTACTGAAAACTTATTATTAAATTCTTCTGTTGTCATAAAACCACTGAATTTATAACTAGCTTGATAATTATTAAATCCATGACCACTACTTGCAATTTCACTTGCATAATTTTTATTTAAAGAAACAGAAACTGTTAGCTCTCCATTTGCATCATTTGGAAATAAAGACACATTTAAATCATTTGAATCAAATCCTTGATATTTTACAAGATGTGCAATCACATCACCTTCAGTTACTGAAGATGGTAGAATTGTGTTAAATGCTACATTTCCAAACTGCTTTACATTTGGAAGAAATTCAAATTTATAACTTGTTTGTTTATTAAGGTTTATGTAAGTCACTACATAAGTATGTCTTTTCTTATCAGGTGAATTATTTTCAGAAATATTTGCAGTTATTTTTAAAGTACCAGCAGTATCATTTGGTTCTAAAGAAAAATTAATTTTTGAAACTGGATAACCCTTACTTAAACTTGTGTTAATAAATTGTAAAAATCCAGCATTATTAGAACTTTGATTAGTTAAATTTTTAAATGAACTTGGTAAAGTATTTGCTTCTAGTAAAAACTTTAGCTGAGGTATAGTTGTAACATCAACTTGTTGAGCTTTGTTATCTTCTGATTTATTTGCAGCACCCATAAAATTAAACTGACTAGGAGAAGATGTACTGAAAATATCATATTCACGTGTTTGAGAATAAGTTAAAATTTCTGCATTGTTTTTTCCAGTATAAGTTATTCCCATTGGTACATATTTATAATCAACTTTAATAGTAACTTTACCAGCACTATCATCTGTTTTAGTTATTGAATAATCTTTTTTAGGATATAGTAAGTTACCTTTTGAATCAGTAATAGTTTGTGATTGAAATGAAATTTGGAAAGGATCTAAATTGTTAACATCATTTACTGTCAAGTTTGAAGGAAGCATATTTAAAAAATCATAATCTGTTGAAGAAGATAATGTTTTTCAACTAACTTTATTAGCAATCTTGTTTGTTGTTTGAAAACTTTTAGTTATTTTTGTTGGAATTGAATCATCTGGTAAATATGTTGCAAATCAAGGGACTTGATATAAATTAACAGTTATGTCAAATTTACCTTCACTATCATTGATATTACTAATTTCAAAAGATGGATATTTAGAATCAGCTTTAAAAAAAGAATTGTATAAAGGTGTTACATCATCTTGGATAATTTCACTTGGAATCTTTGAATTTAAAACAGAATTACTAATTTCAAAATCTGCTGATTTTTGAAATGAATTTTCAGTGTTTAATAGTCCTTTGTAGTCACCATTTGATTGATTAGATTGATTTTGAGTAACTCCAATTGCAAGACCTCATTTATCAACATTATTATCAGTTGGTAAAGCAGGAGTATCAATAGTTTCTGAAGATTTTGCATTAATCATCATTAATTGTCCTGTGTAACCAAAAACATTATAAATAACAAAATTATTTGCATAATTATTAATTTCATCAGTTTTAATACCTGATAAATCTAAATATGTAGTAGGTGCTAAAGTTTGAATCTGATTTGATGAAGAGTTTAAAATTGTTTTATCAATTTTATAAATTGTTGGATCATCTTTAAATTTGAAATATAAATTTTCATTAGCATCAATAGTTCATGATTGAATTCACTTAGCATCGCTCATTGTAAAACTTGATGTTTTTATATTATTACTATTTGTTGGATCAATAATAACAACTGTATTATAAACTACTGTAGCAACCTTACCATTTAACAATGAAAAATAATCTCTTTGTGGTGCAACTTTACTATTCCTATAATTTTGAATACCATTAGCAACTTTTTTAGGTTTTTCTCAACCACTTTGGCTAATTAAATTTAATTTATCATCAACTAAAAATAAATAAACATCATAAGATGCTAAATCAGCTGAAGCATCACCAGTTGTATTAGATCTTGTACCAAAAGAATAAATTTCAACAAAATTGATATTATTAGCAACAGGGATTAAGTTAGAAAAACTTCATCTAAAATCTTTGTCAAGTTCTTTACCTTCTTTATCTTTTAAATCTTTTATTATATCAGCACTATTTCCAGTAATTTTGTTGACTGTTTTTGTTTTATCATCAAATAAATAAGCTGTTGCATTATATGAAATAGCAGCAGTTCCATAACACATTACATTCCCAGATGCCAAAGCAGAAACAAAGTAAACTGTGTCATTTCTACCTAAATCATATGAAACACTATCAACTGCTCCAGTAATAGCATTTACTTTAAATAACTTTTGATATCTATTATATTTGTTGTCATGAGAATACCCTAATATTCAAATAGTATCTGTGTCTCTATTATAGTCTCAGTTAAGTCAAGCTCTTTTTCAATTACCTTTACTATAAGAAGCTTCTGTTCCAGTTTTTCCATTGTCTCCTTCCACATATTCACTCATATCAAGTTCTCATAATTTTGATCCATATCAATCAAGTGCAGTAATTTTATTTCCTCAAAAAGTTAAAGGACCTGTCTTTGTAGACAGGTTTGAGTTTTGAGAAATACTTTGTGCAGGTACTAAATTTTTCTTATCATCTTGTTTTATAGAGCTAACTTTTTTAATTTGACTTGTTGAATTATAAAAACCTACAACACCTAAAGGAATTGCTGCAGAAAGTCCTAAAACTGCTGCAGTAGTTGAAAGAATTATTCATCTTTTTTTGTTTTTTTTCATAAAAATCCTAAATAAAAATAAAAAAAATAAAAAATCTAAATATGAAAATATATTTAGTTCTGTCTCTTATACACTTATGACGCTGCCGACGAGATTACGCGG
>JAIDMU010000010.1 GCA_029050415.1 Malacoplasma sp. | reverse complement strand
TCATAATAATAAGTTGTTTATTGAAAAATTTTCTATTAGTGATTTAAATATTATTTTTAAAAATTATCAAAATTTAAAACCTGAACAATTTTTAACATCTTTAACTATGGAAGATTTAACAGAAAATGAAATAGAAATTATTAATAAATTGAGAAATAAATATTCTATAGCTGATTCAATGATTAATATTATGATAGATTTTTCAATTAGAAAAACTCATAATGAATTAAATTCTAAATATCTTTACAAAATGGCTAAATCTTTTAATATTGAAAATATTGATTCATTAAATAAAGCATATGATTTTCTTTTTAATTGAGATAATAAAATAAAAAATAACCAATTTAAAGAAGAAAAAAAATTAATAAAAAGAATTGATGTTCAAAAAGAAGAAATAGTAGAAAATGATAATGATTATCAAGTTCCAATTTATGAATTTGAATTATAAAATAGTTTAGTATGAAAAAAGAAAAAAAAGAAATAGATTTTAAAGATTTAGAGTTATCTTTTGATATTGAAGATAATTGAAATCAAATAGATAAATCCAAAATTAAAACTAAACAATTTTTAAAAAATGATTTATTTAAAAATTGTTTACCATTAAGTGAAAAAGAAATTTTTGACAATCTAGGTTTTTTACAATCTGTAATAGATGAAGATACAGCATGTAAATTAGAAAAAAAAGATTATTGCCCTTTCAATGGCTATCATTTATTAGCAAAAAGAAATAGCAAAACTCAAATATTAGTTTTTTATTATTCAAAATGTGAAAAGGTTAAATCACAAACATTAATTAAAGAAAAACAAAATAATTATTTATATAATTCTTATGCTTTTGCCAATGAGTTTATAGACATTCATTCTGAAAAAACAACAAGTGTTTCAAAAAATAATTTTTTAAAACTTTTTTTTGAAGAATGAAAATCTGAAAGTAAAAAAGGAATTTACATTTATGGAAAACCAGGTGTAGGTAAAACTTTTTTATTTAAAATGCTTGCAAACAAAATAATAACAAGCAAAGCAAAAAAAGATTTTAAAGTAGCTTTAATTTTTTTACCTGATATGGTTGAAGCAATTAAGGAATCTTTCAGTAAAGATAAGTCAGATAATTTTAAAAAAATTATTTATGCTGCAAATAATGCAGATTTTGTTTTTTTTGATGATATTGGTTCTGAATATGCTTCAGATTGATTTTATGCAAATTATTTTTTAGTGATTCTAAATAATAGAATATCTAATAAAAAAGCAACTTTTTTTAATTCAAATTTATCAATTAATGAATATGAAAATAAAATAATTAGTTTATTAAAAAGTAGTGATAAAAAAATAGCTGCAAAAAGAATTACTGATAGAATTAAGCGATTGGTTGGATCAAATTTTTTATTAATTGAAGATAAAAATTATGCATCTAAATAAAAAATACAAATAAATTTTTATTTAAAATAAATTTAGAATTTTTATGAAGTAAGAATAGAGTTTAGCAGGAGAATGAAATTATGATAGAGAAAACTTATACAAATGAAGTATCTGAATTATTTTCTAAAATTATTAATAAACTTTATAAGTTGAGTGATATTAATTTTGTTGTTGAAAAAAACAAAGATATTAATAATGGTGATTTTTTTACAAATATTGCAATGATTATTGTAAAAAATGTTAAAAAAAGTCCACAAATTATTGCAAGTGAAATTAAGGAATTTTTAAACAATTATAATCAAAATCTTGTTACTAATATTCATATTGCTGGACCAGGATTTTTGAATTTTGATATTCATAAAAATTATAAAAAATTATTTGTAGATCTTACTTTAAAAGAGAAACAAAATATTGGTCAATTTAAGCAAAAGAAATTATTTTATAATATTGAATTTGTTAGTGCTAATCCAACTGGTCTTTTACACATTGGTCATGCAAGAAATGCTGCTTTAGGTCAAACTCTTGCCAACTTATGAAAAAAATATGGAATAGAAGTAGAAAAAGAATATTACATAAATGATGCAGGTAATCAAATTAATATATTAGCAATTTCGACTTTTATTAGATATTTGCAGCTTTTTAATGTTGATATTGAGCTACCAGAAGATTCTTACCATGGTAATGAAATAATTGATTTAGCAAAAGAGATAAAAAATAAATATGGTGATAAATTTTTAAAAACAAAATTTGAAAATAATGTTGTAT
>JAIDMU010000001.1 GCA_029050415.1 Malacoplasma sp. | reverse complement strand
CTTTTGAAACATTTGTACAAGAATCAAAGTTTTTAACATTTTTATGATAAATTCAATCATAAACTTGATCAGCAACATAAGATTTTATATTATTTTGCAAAAAAACTTCTTTTAGTTGTTTTAAAGTTAAACTATAAATTGAACTTACCATAATTAATTATTTTTTGATAAAACCTTTTCATAAAGAATATGACGTAATTTATCAGCAGCATTTTTTGCATCATCATTCAAAATAACATGATCATATTCATTTTGCAATTTTAGTTCAACTTTAGCTCTTTTGATTCTTTGTTTAATTTTTTCTTTTGTTTCTGTATCCCTTAATTTTAAACGCCTTTTTAATTCACGAATAGATGGGGGAATAATAAAAATTGAAATATAATGTTCCCTTTTTAAAATTTCTTTTACTTTAGTTGCACCTTGTACTTCAATTTCTAAAATGACATTTTTTTTGTCATTAATCATTTTGTATAAATTTTTTATTGGTGTACCGTATTTATTTTTTGCAAACTCAGCTCATTCTAATAATTCATTGTTTGCTATTGCTTTTTCAAATTCCTGTTCAGTGACAAAAAAATAATCAATTCCATTTTTTTCATGTTCTCTTGGTTGTCTTGTAGTCATAGAGATACTATAGGTTAAATTTAAATCAGCATTATTTATAACTTGATCAATAATTGTTTTTTTACCAACTCCACTTGGACCACTAATAATAATTATCTTTCCTTGTCTATTTTCTTCATTATTGGTTATTTTTGATTCTTGTTCCATAATTTCATCCAGTTATTAAAAAATTTAAAAATAAAATTATAATTAATTCTAAATAAAAAAGTAGGAATTAGAAAAAATAATGTTTAAAAAAATTGATCCATCTCCTGATTGACTTGTATATGACAATAATCCAATAATGCATCAACCAATTAAAGATGTTACTTTTCCACTTACAAAAGAAGATGAAAAAGTAATTTCTAAAATGATAAGTTATGTTGATGCTTCATATGAAGAAAAAGCAGATAAATATAATATCAAACCAGGTATTGGAATAGCAGCAATCCAAATAGGTTATCCTAAAAAAATTATTTACATTCACTTGGATGACAAAAATGGTGAACATAGATATTTAATGGCTAATCCAAAAATTTTAAAAGAATCAACAATGAAAATGTATTTAAAAAATGGTGAAGGTTGTTTATCTGTTAAAAAAAATCATAAAGGATTGTCAATCAGAAAAGCTATTGTTTGAGTTAAAGGAATTGATTTATTTACTAACAAAGAAATCGAAGTTAAAGCAAGTGATTTATTAGCAGCTTGTTTCCAACATGAAATAGATCATAATAACAATCAGTTTTACTATCATAGAATTAATAAAAATGATCCTTATCATACAGAGTCTAATTGAGAAAAAATATAAATATTTTTAACATATAAAAAGAAGCCAAAATAATTGTAATTCTGGCTTCTTTTTATATGTTAATTTTTATTTACTAAATTATATTAAATATTGTTTTCTACAAGTTTTTTTGTATCTTGAGCAATTTTTAATTCTTCATTAGTTCTAACAACAAAAACTTTATATTTAGATAAAGGTTGACTGATTTTAGCATAATCACCAATTTTTGATTCATTAACAGTGTTGTTTAAATCTAATCCTTTAATTTTTTCACAAACTGCTTTTCTAACAGATGCAGCATTCTCACCAATTCCACCAGTGAAAACAATTCCATCAACTTTATCTTCTAACATATTTTTATACACTGCTATATAATTTACAATTTTTTGGATAAAAATATCAATTGCAAATTGATAATCATTATCAAGCTTTGCATTTTCTTGAATATCTCTAAAATCTGATGAACCACAAATTGATTTCAAACCTGATTCTTTATTTAATTTATTAAAAATTGCATCCACTGATAATCCAGTTTGTCTACCAACTAAATCAAAAATAGATGCATCAACATCACCAGATCTAGTACCCATTACTAATCCACATAAAGGAGTTAATCCCATTGTAGTATCATATGATTTTCCATCTTTTATACAACAAATACTAGCACCATTACCCAAATGACAAACAATTAAATTTAATGGTCTATTTGTCATCAAAATTTCACCCATTTTTTCATTAATAAAACGGTATGATGTTCCATGAAAACCATATTTTTTAACACCTAAATTTTCAATTCATTCTTTAGGAACTGGATAATAATAATTAACTTTTGGAATAGATGTATGAAAAGAAGTATCAAATACAGCAACATTTTTAGTGTGTGGCATTTTGTTCATAACAATTTTCAAAACATCAGCTTCTGGTTTGTTATGAAGAGGAGCTAACATAATACAATCTTCAATAATTTTTAAAACTTTTTCATCTACTATTGAAGATTCAGATAAATTTGCTCCTTGAACAACTCTATGACCTACACCAACAACATCACTTAAATTTTTAATTAATTCTAATTCAAGTAATTTATTAAATAAAAAATCAATTGCTAAATCATGACTTGAAAAGTCTGCATTTGTTTCATATTTTTTTTCTTCATTATTAACTTTATAATTTAATTTGAAAAAACCATCAATACCAATTCTTTCACAAAGACCAGAAACTTGTTCATTCATATCTCAATCATATAATTTAAATTTTAATGAACTTGAACCTGCATTAACAACTAAAATACTTTTACTCATGTAAATCTCCTAAATAATCACATAAATATTTTAATGGTTGTTTAATAAAAAAAATAAATTATTAACCTAATAAATATAAAAACTAGGTTTTACCCTAGTTTTTATTTATCATTCAACAGTTGCACCTGCATCAGCAAATTGTTTTTTCATTGCTTCAGCATCAGCAAGTTTAACATTTTCTTTAATTTTAGAAGGTGCATTATCAACTAATGCTTTTGCTTCCATTAATCCAAGTCCTGTAATTTCTCTAACTACTTTAATTACAGCAACTTTGTTACCACCTACATTTTTCAATGTTACAGTAACTTCACTAGGTGCAGCTGCACCAGCAGCTGGTGCAGCTGCAACTGCAACAGGAGCAGCAGCTGAAACACCAAATTCTTTTTCAATCGCTTCAATTAAATCTTTAATTTCAAGCATTGACATTTCTTTTAATGATTCAATAATATCTTTAGCACTAACTTTAGCCATTTTATTCTCCTAATTTTATTTTTTAATTTTTAGTGTCACTAACTGCTTTTAAAGCATATAAAACACCACGAATTGGTCCAGTAAGACAAGATAATAGCATTGAGTATAATCCTTCTCTGTTTGGAAGAGATGCAATTGATTTTGTTTTTTGTTCATCTAAAAAAGAACCTTCAACATATGATCCTTTGATTTTAATAAAATCATTATCTTTTATTAAATTATAAACTTCTTTTAAAGGAGCAATTTCATCTTCAGTTCCTCATGCAATTGCATTAGGTCCAACTAAATCACCAAATTCACTAATATTAGCTTTTTTTAAAGCTCTATTTAGAATGTTGTTTTTTAAAACTAATAAATTAGATTTAGTTTTAAACAAATCTTTTCTTAATTTTGTAATTGTGTGAGCATCAAGCCCAGAATATTCAAAAATAATAAATGATTTAGATGATTTTATTTTTTCAGAAATCTCACTACTTAAATTATCTTTATATTGAATAATTTTTCTCATGTACATTTCCTTATCTATAAAAAAACTGTAATATACAAAAAGGTTTTTAATTGTACTAAGACAACCAAAAACCTTATCAATAAGATATTACAACTATAATAGTATTAAAGTGTTGTATACCTCGGTAACAAATTAAGGATTTCCAGTTACTGTCTTTAGTATATTACCCATAAATGTTACCACATTTAATAAATCATGTTTAACTTTTATTAATAATTAATTAACATTTTTATTTTCAGTATTTTTCTTTTTGTTTTTTATTAAAACTATTAAGAAAATAATAAATCCTAAAATTCCAATAGCTAGTAGTGCTGCACCAGCAATAACTCCAGCTTGATCAGCATTGTAATTATAATTAATATTCATACTAGCAATTGTAATATCATAATTTGCTCTTATCTGCTCTTCACTAATACTTGAATCTGCTTGTTTCATTTGTGACTGATAAGTAGAATAGTTTGGAAAAGATTGATAAAAATTAGTTCTAGAAGTTGCCATTTGATTATTTAACTCATTTTTTTGTGAAACAGTCAATGTATTCCAAGAATCATTTCAATTATTCACAAAATCTTTAAATGTTCTAAAAGTAACAGTTGTTTCTCCGCTGCTGTTATTTGTTCCATATTTCATTTGAATACTATAAATTGTATTTAAATTTTGATAATTTTGGTATGAACCATAAGTTCCTCCAAGTGTACCAGCACCAATAACAGCAACTCCAGCACTTGCAACTAATCAAAAAATATTTAAACCTTTTTTCATATTATTAACCTATAAATTTTCTAAATTTAATTTAATTATATGAG